>QKFE01000005.1 GCA_003252225.1 Kiritimatiellales bacterium
AACGGTTTTTCCATATTGTGTGGTTGTTTAGGCGATTTTCCGCGGGGCGCGGAGGGTGAGGGTGCGGTTGAAGATCGGGGATTCCGGGGTGTGGTCTTTGTCGGCGCAGAAGTAGCCGACGCGCTCGAACTGGTAGCGGGCACCGGGGTTGGCTTCGGCGAGCATGGGTTCGAGTTTGGCGGTGATCACTTCG
This sequence comes from Kiritimatiellales bacterium, assembly GCA_003252225.1. Classification (GTDB taxonomy): domain Bacteria; phylum Verrucomicrobiota; class Kiritimatiellia; order Kiritimatiellales; family Pontiellaceae; genus Pontiella. The sequence continues at coordinate 194 of QKFE01000005.1, forward strand.
AGTGAATCGGGGTTGAGGAAATCCTTGAAATCCTTCTCTTTGTCGGCCAGCGGGTTTTCGACGGTGTAGAGGCGGTCGTAGAGCCGGACTTCGGCATCGACGGCGTGTTTGGCGGATACCCAGTGGATTGTGCTGCCAACTTTACGACCGTCAGGGGCGGAGCCGCCTTTGGTTTCGGGGTCATAAGTGCAGCGCAGAACCGTAACGTTTCCGTTTGCGTCTTTTTCGACGCTGTTGCAGGTGACGAGGTAGGCACTGCGCAGGCGGACTTCGCGGCCGACGGTGAAGCCCTTGAATTTGTTGGGGGCGTCGTCCATGTAGTCGGTGCGCTCAATCCATATTTCTCTGGAGAAGGGGACTTTTCGGGTGCCGAGTTCTTCTTTTTTCGGATGGTTGGGCACTTCGAATTCTTCCGTGAGATCTTCGGGATAGTTTTCAATCACCAGTTTGATCGGATCGACGATGCCCATGGCGCGCAGCGAGTTTTCGTTGAGGTCGTCGCGGACGATGCTTTCAAACTGTTCGATTTCAGTGATGCCTTCAAACTTGGTACAGCCGACAATGGCGCAGAGCTTTTTGATGGCTTCGGGGGTGAAGCCGCGGCGGCGCATTCCGCAGAGGGTGGGCATACGCGGGTCGTCCCAACCGGAGACAAGCCCTTCGTTGACGAGCTGCAAAAGGCGGCGTTTGCTGAGTACGACGTAAGTCAGATTCAGTTTGGAAAATTCGTACTGACGGGAGCGGAAGACGTCGAGTTCTTCGAGGATCCAGTCATAGAGCGGGCGGTGGACTTCAAATTCCATGGTGCACATGGAGTGGGTGACGCCTTCGATGGAGTCTTCGATGCAGTGGGCGAAGTCGTACATCGGATAAATGCACCATTTGTCGCCGGTGTTATGGTGGGTGGCGTGTTTGATGCGGTAGATGGCGGGGTCGCGCAGGTGGAGGTTGGGGGAGGTCATGTCGATCCGTGCGCGGAGGACATAGGTTCCGTCTTTGAACTCGCCGTTTTTCATGCGCTCGAAAAGGTCGATGTTTTCTTCGGCGGAGCGGTTGCGTCCGGGCGGTTCTTTGCCGGGGCGGGTGGGGACACCGCGGTATTCTTTGAACTCTTCGGAGGTGAGTTCGCAGATGTAGGCTTTGCCTTTTTTGATGAGGCGGACGGCATATTCGTACATGGTGTCGAAATAGTTGGAGGCCCAGTAGAGGTGGCCGCCCCAGTCGTAACCGAGCCATTTGATGTCTTCCTGAATGGCGCGGACATATTCATCGTCTTCGGCTTCGGGGTTGGTGTCATCCATGCGCAGATGGCAGCGGCCGCCGTATTTTTCGGCGGTGCCGAAATCGAGGGTGATCGCTTTGGCGTGGCCGATGTGGAGGTAGCCGTTGGGTTCGGGCGGAAAGCGGGTGATAATTTCCTGATGTTTGCCGGCGGCGAGGTCGGCGTCGATGATGTCGTGGATAAAATTGGTGGTTTTGATTTCTTCGCTCATGGTGCTTTCTATATTTTCTGTTTTCGGAACGTAGAAGCGACGCCCCCGTCGCTTTCTTTTCACAACTGGCGGTAACGCGACGAGGGCGTCGCGTCTACGTTTTAAACCGGCGCTTTTTATCCCTGATTTGCGGGGGCAGTTCAACCCCTTTGGTAGGGTGAGATTATTTCAGATGCCGGTCGAGGAAGGTTTTGATGAGCTGATAGCGTTCTTCGTCGCTGAAAGCGGGGCCGCCGTGGCCTGCGCCTTCGAGGATGTGGAGGTGCGATTCGAGGCCGAGTTCTTTATACCGTTTATCCGTTAGAATGCTTTGTTCGACGGGAACCGTTGTATCCTGATCGCCGTGCAAAATCAGGACGGGCGGATCGTTTTTATCCAAATAAGTGAGGGGGGAAGCGTGTTTGAGCTGATCGGTTCGGATTTCGTGGGCCTTGTTGAAACGGTCGCTGCTTTTTGCAAATTCCGAAAATTCGCTGGGGCCGTATAGGTCAACGATGGCTTTGACGGCGGAGCTTTGGTTGGTGTTTCCGCCGACGGTTCCTTCGAGATCGGTCACACCGCTGCTAAGGCCCAGTAACAGGGAGAGGTGGCCTCCGGCAGAACCGCCGCCAACGGCAACGCGGGAGGGATCGTAGCCGTATTTGTCGGCATTTGCCCGCAGCCAGCGAACGGCGCCTTTGCAGTCGTGGATATTTTTGGGATGGATAGAAAGGTCTTTGAGGCGGTAATTGATGCTGGCGACGGCATATCCGTCGGAGCTGAGCCGGATGATGGCGGGGTTGACACCGGCTTTATCGCCGCTTCGCCAGCCGCCGCCGTGAATCCAGACCATGAGGGGGGCGGGGTTGGTTGTTGCGGGAAGATAGAGGTCGAGTTTGAGCGATTCCCCGTCGGCCACGGCATATTCGAGGTCGCGGTGGACGGTTACGTTTTCGGGGAGCTGGTTGGCGCGTTTTTTAAATCCGCTGTCAAATTCTTCGCGGGTGACAGAGCCGTTTTTGTTTGCGTCCAGCCGGTCAAAAAGTTTGGGATTTCCGCGGTATTCTTCTTTCGAAACGGTTCCGTCGCCATTGCGGTCATGCCGTTCGAGCATGTTGTCGAAGGTGAACTTTTGTCCGTGGTTCTGCGCTGATGCCACAGATGAAACTGCACAGATAAAAATAACGGCAAGTCCGGTTGTTTTCATTTTCTGCTCCTTGGTTGGCTGAATAACGCGCGGCTCAGCAGAAAATTGTACGGGCGATCAGAGCTGCTCCAGTTTGAAGCCCCTTTTTTCGAGCAGTTTGAGCAGGCCTTTTTCGCCGGGGAGGTGTCCGGAGCCGACGACGACCATACCGGTTTTTTCTTTGGAGGCCATTGCGTCGAGTTTTTCGGCCCAGGCTTTATTGCGGTCGTTTACGAAACTTTCGTAGATGTCGGGATATTCCTTGAAGCTCTCTTTCATCAGCTGGCCGAGTTTTTCGATATCGCCGGTTTTCCAGGCGGCGATGAGTTCGCTGAGCATTTCTTCGAGCAGATCGAGTTCTTTGAGGGTGTGTTTGATGTATTTATCCTGATTGCCCTGTGCGAGCGATTCGAAAAGGTTGATCTGGTATTCGACGGTTTCGAGGCCGATGACCTCTTTGTTTTCCGCCGTGGCTTTGGCATAAAAATACTGGTCGATCCCGTACGCCGGGTTGAAACCCATCTGCTGCATTTTGGTGAGTACCAGCGTCATGGAGACATACCACGGCTTAAACTTATTAAACGCTGCGGCGGGAAGGCCGGCGGCTTTCATTTTTTCGCTGAGCATTTTGTAGACTTCCGGGCTGAGTGATGTTTCGAGGGTTTCGTCGCCGGGCAGCATCGCTTTGGCGAGAATCAGCTGCTGGGTTTCCGGGGCGAGCATCTCTTTCATGTCGGCTTCGAGCACCAGTACTTCGGATTTTGAGTAAGCTTCTTCAATGGCCGGGGCGAGGGGATAATCGTCGGCTTTTAAAAGGTGGACGGAGCCTTGAATATAAAATGCGCCTTTCGCCGAGGAGGCTTTCCAGAGGGTGTTTTCCGCCTGCGCCGTTCCGGCGGATAGTGCAGCGGCGAGGGAAATCAGCAGTGTTTTGATGAATACGCGTTTGGTTTGCATGGGGACTCCTTATTTTGCGGAAACAGTTGTACGGTATTCGGCGCTTCTTTTTCAAGGGCTCAAATCGTACTTGTTTAGTCGGAATCGGCATTTATACTTCGGGCCAACAAGTCGTATTTCAATTCATCGAAAGGGAGAAAAATATGGATGCGAATGCAGTGGTAGCGGATTCAACGGATAAAGTGATGGAAATACTGGATACCATTCAGTCAATCGCCGTTACGTACGGCATGAAGGCGATCGGCGCCATTGCGGTGCTCATCATCGGAATGTGGCTGGCCAAGTTGCTGACAAGCCTGATCAAAAAAGCGATGGACAGCCGAAAGGTCGATCCGACGCTCACCGGGTTTGTCGGCGGAATGGCGCATGTGGCGATGCAGGCCTTTGTCGTAATTGCGGCGCTGGGTATTCTCGATATTCCGGTGGCCTCCTTTGTCGCGGTTCTCGGTGCGGCCGGTCTGGCGGTCGGTCTGGCGCTGCAGGGCTCGCTCTCTAATTTTGCGGCCGGGGTTCTGATGATTATATTCAAACCATTCAGGCTCGGCGATTTTGTCGAAGCGGGCGGTGCGACCGGTTCCGTGCAGGAGATCGGCATCTTCACCACGGTTCTCAATTCGCCGGACAATAAAAAAATGATCGTCCCGAATTCGCAGGTAATGGGAGGAAAAATCACCAACTTCAATGCCAACGGAACGCGCCGCGTCGATCTGGTGGCCGGTATCAGCTACAGTGACGATATCGATAAGGCGAAATCACTCATTGAAGGAATTTTGGCCGCGGATGAGCGGGTATTGAAAGATCCGAAGCCCACGGTCGCCGTGGTTGAAATGGCCGACAGCAGCGTGGATTTGGTGGTTCGCCCGTGGTGTACCGGCGAAAACTACTGGGGCGTCTATTTCGACACCACCGAAGCCATTAAGAAAAAGTTCGACGAAGCGGACATCACCATCCCGTTCCCGCAGCGCGATGTCCATATTTACGAGCACAAAGAGAAATAAGCCGGAAGCGGGGCGAACTTCCGCCCCTCAAAACTTGTAACCAGCCGCCGCGCCGTGCAGACTGCGCGGCGGTTTTTTATTTCGGAGCTGCGCATGTTTAAAACGGTTGATGATGTTGATTGGGATAACTGGAATCCGGTTACCGTGGCCACGCTGATGTTTGTGATTCGCGACGGGAAAATCCTGCTCATCCATAAAAAGCGCGGGTTCGGGAAAGGGAAAATCAACGGCCCCGGCGGCAAGCTCGAACCCGGTGAAACCCCGGAACAGTGTGCCATCCGCGAAACGCAGGAGGAGCTTTGCATCACCCCCACCGGGGTTGAATTTGCCGGCGAACTTCATTTTCAGTTTACCGATGAAAATTCAATTCACGGGTTTGTTTTCACTGCAACCGGCTGCGAGGGCCAACCGACTGAAACGGAAGAGGCCGCGCCGATTTGGTGCGGAATTGAAAGCCTTCCGTTTGAGTATATGTGGGAAGACGATCCAACTTGGTTTCCGCATATGCTTGAAGGCCGCCGTTTTTCCGGCCGCTATATTTTCGACGGCGACCGCATGCTCGATGCCGTGATTGATCTGCTGTAGCGTGTCCGTCCGGACACAAAAAAACCTAGGCCGGAAAACGGCTTTTCCAGCCTTTGGTGTTTTTGAATTCTAAAGGTTAACTTGCCGGCTTAGCCAGCAAGGGTGACATTTGCGGCCTGAGGACCTTTTTGTCCGGCTGCAACTTCAAATGTGACGCTCTGGCCTTCCTGAAGGCTGCGACGACCGTCCATGTTGATTGCGGTGAAGTGAACGAATACATCGTCACCATTTTCGCGGGCGATGAATCCATAGCCCTTTTCATCGTTGAACCACTTAACCGTACCGGTTTCGAGCTGGTCTGACATAACTTGCTTTACTCCTACAATGGCTGCTTCCAGCCTTATTTCTTTCTTTGGCCAATCCCCTTTGAAGAACCGGCCGTTTACTCAACACGCCCCGGAGGGCGATTTTTTAAGAATCACGCGCGATGCTAGAGTTGTGTTTTCAGAATAGCGAGAACTGTTTAAACATATTTTGAGACCTTAAACAATGGCGGCTTTGCCGTCTCTTCGGTGTCGGAAAACAGGGGTGGATTTCGGGAATATGAATCAAATCGGTATCTAAATACCAATTTAGGATTGAAATCAGATAAAAGCGGTGCAATAAATCACTCAATTAAAGACGTGATTAAAGCGTGCACATTTCTTAGTGTTTTAGCCCTGACGAGGAGGGGCGCGGATGGCTGTCGATAAAATCAGAGTGGAATTGCCGGATTCCGGTTACTACGAAGCCGAAGTGAAGTGCCGCAATTCGTGTCCGGTTCGTACGGACGCGCGCGGTTACCTGATGGCCACCGTTGCGGGCAAATACGAGAAAGCGTACGCCATTTCCCGCGCAACCAATCCTTTTGCATCGATTTGCGGTAAAGTCTGCGGCGCGCCGTGCGAAAAAGGGTGCCGTCGGTCGGATGTCGATGAAGCCGTTGTGATCCGGAATATTAAAGGCTATTTAACGGATAAACACGGGCCGGAAGCGGGGGATTTGCGTACGCCTTTAACCTATTCCATCGCGCCGGGATCGGTTGAGCCGGAACTGAACGGGAAATCGGTCGGTATTATCGGCGGCGGCTGCGCGGGTTACACCTGCGCACACGACCTCGCCCGGCTGGGTTATTCAGTCACCATTTATGAGCGCTGGGAAAAATCGGGCGGACAGCTGGTGCAGGGGGTTCCGGTTAACCGCCTTTCGCGTAAAGTGGTGGCTGACGAGCTGGCATCGATTGAACTGTTTGAAAATATTGAGGTGAAACACGGCGTTGATGTCGGCAAAGACATTACGTTCGCCGAACTGGAAAAGCAGCACGATGCGGTATTCATCGGCGTCGGTTTGGCCAAAGGCAAAAAGATCCCGCTACCGGGTGCCGACCACGCAGATGTGCATATCGGTTTGGCCTTTTTGTTTGATTTCAATATGCGCGAAAAATGGGATTTGACGAAACACCGTGCGATTGTGATCGGCGGCGGCGACGTGGCGTTCGACGTTGCGCGTTCGGCGTTACGCTGCGGATCGCCCGATGTTCAGCTGGCCTGTCTGGAGCGCGAGCATTTGAACGAAATGACCGGCTCGCTCGAAGAGCGCGAAGGCGGCCGGCGCGAAGGCGTAACCATTAATGACGGCTGGGGGCCGCGCGAAATCGTGGTTGAAAACGGGAAAATCAAAGGGCTGACAGTTAGTAAAGTAATCCGCGTCTTTGATGAAGAGGGAAAATTTTCGCCCCAACTGGAAGAGGAAACGCGGCTGATTGAAGGCGACGCTGTTTTTTTTGCGGTGGGGCAGGGTTCCGATTTGGCGTTTCTTGAAGGGGCCGGTGTTGAATTAACGCCGCAGGGCTGGGTGAAAGTGGCGAACGAAGAAACCCTGCAAACCAGTAAACCGAATGTGTTTGTCGGCGGCGATATTGCACACGGGCCGAAACTGTTTATTGATGCCGTCGCTTCGGGCAGTAAAGCGGCGCAGGGCATTCATTCCTATTTATCGGGCGAAAAGCCGAAAACGCTCCAGCGGAAAATTACCTTCACCGATCTGCCCGAATACGGCCGCAAATCCATTTATGTCGACGACGAACGCGAGGAGCGCGAAGAGCTTCCGGTCAAACCGGCGGAACAGCCTGAATTTAATTCAACCGTTGAATATCCCGATATTGACGCCAAAACACAGGCGGGCCGTTGTTTGGAATGCCACATTCACCCGACGTTTGAAGGCGATATCTGTATTCTCTGCGGCGGTTGTGTCGATGTCTGCCCGTCATACTGCCTTTCGATGAAAACGATTGACCGCGTGGACGGCGGGGAGGATTTGAAAATACTGGCTGAAATGGAGTTCGGCAGCATGGAGGTGGCCGAAATGGAAGGCTCTGTGATGCTGTTTGATCCGCTGAAATGTATCCGTTGCGGCATGTGTGCGCAGAAGTGTCCAACGGGAGCCTGCAAAATGTCGGTGAATGAATTTGAGGATTGTTTCGCATAAGGAAACCCGATGCTGACTCTGACAATCATACTGCTGATTACGACGACGCTGCTGGGCGGTATTTTTTTCGGCCTGTTTCGCTGGGCGGTGAAAGACGGGCAGTTTGACGATCCGGAAGAGGCGAAATATGTGATTTTCCGCGACGATGAAGGAGAACGATCATGAGTGACAAAAAAGAAGGTAAAAGCCGGCGCGAGCTGATTACGCTGGGATCTGCTTTCGGGCTGATGGGGCTTGCGGCGGCCGGAACCGGCGGGGCGCTGTTTAAATATATGATGCCGGTCGTTTCCTACGGCACGCCGCAGAAATTCCTTGTCCCGGTTTCCGACCTGCCGGACGTGGGCGACGAACTGGTTTTTTCCGATATGAAAGTGGTGATCCGCCGCCAGTCGGAAAAGAAAATCGCGGCGATTTCGCTGGTCTGCACCCACCTCGGCTGCACGGTAAACCGGGTTGAAACCGGTTTCCAGTGTCCGTGCCATGGATCGCAGTATGACACCGACGGAATCGTGGTCGGCGGTCCCGCGCCGAAAACGCTGCCGTGGCTGGAAATCAAAGCCGTACCGGGCGGTCAGGTTGAAATTGATACCGGCACCGTGCTCCCGCAAAACTCTTTTTTTGAAATCGCCTGATGTCCTGAAGGGGGAAACACCGTATGGATGATTTGAAACAGATAACCGATGATCTCAAAGCCAGAGGCCGCGAGTTCGGGAATAAGTTATATTACTCGTTCTTCCGGCACCGGATGGATAACACCGGTTTGACGAAGTCGAAGATTATGTTCAGCAATGTGCTGCTGCATATCCAGCCGGTTAAAATTCACAAGCGCTCGGTGAAATTTAAAACGACGATGGGGCTGGGTCTGATCACCTTTTACCTCTTCCTGATTCTGGCCGTGACCGGCATTCTGCTGATGTTCCACTATGTGCCGTCAACCGCGATTGGCCCCGATGGTTTGCCGGATGCATACAGCCGGATGCTGAACCTGCGCAGTAATGTGTTCTGGGGTGGTTTTCTGCGTAACATGCACCGCTGGGCGGCGCACGGAATGGTCGCGTTTGTCGCACTGCACATGCTGCGTGTTTATTTGGCGGGAGCCCACCGCGGCGGGCGCGAATTCAACTGGGTGGTTGGCTGTATTTTAGGGCTGCTGACCGTATTTCTTTCCTACACCGGTTATCTGCTTCCGTGGGATCAGCTGGCATTCTGGGGCGTAAAGGTCGGGACGGAAATCGCCAAACTGGCGCCGGGCGGTGCGCTGATCCGCGGTATTCTGCTGGGCGATACGGACGTCGGTTCCGAAGCGCTCGTCCGTTTTTATGTACTGCACGTCGCCGTTTTCCCGGCAATTATGGGTTTCCTGATTGCGGTGCATTTTTTCCGTATCCGCAAAGACGGCGGCCTCGCGCGTCCGGCGGACACCTCCAGAGAAAAACAGATTCCCGACGAAGAATTCGGGCCGGTCAAAAACAACTCCGTTTTCAAATCCGCCCGCAGTTACAAACTGGTTGAAATCGTGAAAGGCAAAGAGCCGAAGGTGAACGAAGAGGTTGATCAGATGATGTTTGCCTGGCCGAAGCTGGTTGTCCGCGAACTGATGGTGCTGCTCGGTACCGTCGCTTTTCTGAGCATGATTTCCGTTTTCTTCGATGCGCCGCTCGAAGGCCCGGCCGATCCGAACCACCCGACCAATCCGGCAAAAGCGCCGTGGTATTTCCTCGGCCTGCAGGAACTGACCAGTTACGACGGTTTTATCGGCGGCATCGTGATTCCCGGCATTCTCGCCGGCGGCGTCATGTTTCTGCCCTACGTCGAAATCTTTTTAGAAACGTTTACCAAAACCTACCGAAAAAATATTCCGGGGGTCTGGTTCGCCCGCGAACGCAACCTCGAAAACGCGCTCTTTATCGGCATGTACCTCTTCATGCTGACGCTGATCATCATCGGCGTTTATTTCCGCGGCGCGAACTGGGAAATCGTCTATCCGTGGATTGAGCAAGCCGGGGGAGGACACTAGCCATGATTAAGGATTATCGGATTTTAGCCGTCCTGGCCCTGTTCGGTTTTATCTTCTTCGGCCTGTCGATGAAAAAGGCGATGGATCAGGATTGGATTAAGCATCAGAAGAAATATTACAAACAACTGGGCGAAGATTTTCCGGGCGCTGAAGTGAAGCAGGTCAACGTGAAAACGCCGTCGTCCATGTTGGTTGATCGCTGCCAGACCTGCCACATCGGCGCATCCAATCCGGGCGCTGCCGGTTTTCCGCAGCCGCTTGCGGCGCATCCGCCGATTGTTCCGGGGGCTGAAAAAGATCCGCACGATTTCAATAAAATCGGATGCGCAGTCTGTCACGACGGAAGCCCGCGCGATTTGGATCAGCACCTTGCGCACGGCGGACAGCATGGCTGGATCAAGCCGCTGCTGCACGGCAAACAGGCGCAGGCAAACTGTACGCGCTGCCATGCGCCGGAGGGCGAAGGGCTGGCCGGCGCCGAGCTCTACGAAGAGGGCCGGCAGCTGTTTCTCGAAAAGGCGTGCTGGGGCTGCCACACCATTCAGGGTATTTCCTCTTCGTCGCAGGCTCCCGAATTAACCGATGCAGGCGGAAAATTCAGTTTCCATTATTTGGAGGAGTCGATCGTTTATCCGAAAGCGAACGATGAAAATTCAAAAATGCCGCTGTTCGACTGGGTGAACGATGAACATAAAGTTGAAGCGCTGGCGGTCTATCTGAAAGGTCAGCAGAAAAACAAGCTGCGCTCAGCGGAAAGTGCGCCGATTGGATATATTAAGCCCGAAACCAAACTGGCCCGTATCGAAACGCCCAGTGCCGACGCCGGACGCAGTCTGTTTGCCGGTGCGCCGTTTGAAGGTTCGGTGGCTAAAGGCGGCTGCGTGAACTGTCATGCAATCCGTAACAGCGACGGCGATCTTTCCGGCGGGGTGATCGGGCCGGAACTAACGTGGACCATCCGCCTGCGCGGCGAGGAGTATGTGAAAGACCATATCCGCAATGCCCGCGTGCATGTGCCCGATTCCATCATGCCGACCTTTAAGGATTACAACGAAGCCGAACTCGACAGTGTGGTTCAGTATCTTGCGACGCTTGATTTTAAATTCGGCGAAACCGCGAATGGGCAGCAATTATTCGATGCCTACTGTGTTTCCTGCCACGGCGAAAATCTGGATGGAAAAGGCGAAACCGCCCCGCTGCTCGACCCGCTGCCGCGCGCCTTTACTCCCCAGTTTGTGGCGGCCTACGAACACCGTTTTGCAGACTCCATTAAAAACGGCGTGCAGGGAACGGATATGCCGACGTGGAAAAATGTGCTGAGCGATCAGCAGATCGAAACGCTGATCGGATTCATTAAGGAGAAAACCCTCGCTGACGCAGGCGATTTTAAACGGCTGGAAGTTCCGCTCCCGAGACCCGGCGATCCGGAACGCCGCGACCACAAGGGGAAAGGGTTAACGATTGAGCAAGGCGATGCTCAGCGAGGTTTTGCCGCCTTCCAGCGTTTCTGTACGGCCTGCCATGGAAAGCTGGCCAACGGGAAAGGGCCGAATGCCTACGCCCTTGAACATCCGTTGCCGCGCGATCTGATCAGTAAACCGTTTATGAATCAGACGGCCGTGAGTGACGAACGGCTCTATCAATCCATCCTGCTCGGTGTGGCCGGTACGCCGATGCCTGCGCACGATCATCTGAGCGATCAAACCATTCTGGATATCATTGCCTTTATCCGGGCGAACACGACCGAGGAAACCAAGTGATGAAACAAGACACTGCTGCAAAAACGGCGATCATCGCCTCCTGCTTTTACTTCGGGCTGGCGCTCACCATGGGGCTGCTGACCGCGTTGAAATTTATTGTGCCGACGGTGGGGGAGATTGAATATCTTTCGATGCCGCGCGTGCGGATGCTGCACACCAATATCAACCTGTTCGGCTGGCTGCTGCAGGCGAATATCGGGATTCTTTTCTGGATCCTGCCGCGTATTCTGCACACGAAACTGTTCTCCGAAAAACTCGGTGTCGCAACCGGCATTCTTTACAACCTGACGGTGCTCGGCGGGTTTGCCTGCATCCTGCTCGGCAAGGTTAAAAACGTCGAATACGGCGAAATCCCGCCGCCGTTCGATTACCTGATTGCGGTCTGCTGGCTATTGTTCGCCATCAATGTTTTCGGCACGGTCGCCACGCGGAAAGTGAAGTATCTTTATGTCACCGTTTGGTACACACTCGGCGCGGTGATTTGGACGACGTTCGTGTTTATCACCGGAAATATGTTCAGCCAGATGCCGATGGTCACCGGCGTGAATCAGGCCAATCTGATCTGGTTTTATGTTCATAACGCGGTTGGGCTGATTTTCACTCCGCTGGGCGTCGCCATTGCCTATTACCTGATTCCGAAACAGCTCGATACACCGATCTATTCGCATAAACTTTCGATGGTCGGGTTCTGGGTGATTTCGTTTGTGTATGTCTGGACCGGCGCGCACCACATGCTGCACGGGCCGGTCTCGCACTGGCTGCAGACCGTTGCAATCATTTTTTCATTCAGCCTGATTATTCCGGTGATGGCGGTCATCACGAACTTCTTCGGAACGTTTGCCACTGCGCCGAAATCGATCCGGATGAAAGGGCCGGTTCCGAAGCTGCTGATGATGGGTACGGTGTATTATATTTTCACCTGTTTGCAGGGGCCGTTTCAGGCGATCCGTTCCGTGAATGAAATTGTCAGTAAAACCGACTGGGTGGTCGGCCATGCGCATATGGCGCTGTTCGGCGCGTTTTCCTATTATGCGATGGCCGGTGTTTATTACATTGCGCCGAGGCTGGCCGGACGCCGCCTCTATTCCGAAAAACTGGGCGATCTTCAGTTCTGGATTATGACGCTGGCCTCGATTCCGTTTTTCGCGGTGCTTTGGATCAGCGGCGTGGTGCAGGGGTATGCGTGGCTCAATCCGGAAAACACCTTTGTTGCAACACTGGCGGCAATCAGGCATGCGCACATTATGCGCTTTTCAACCGGCGGGCTGATTTTCGCGGCCTATTTTCTGTTTCTGTATAACGTGCTGCAGACCTTCTTCGGCAAATACCCGGAAGAAGTTGAAGCAGCCGAAGCCGCGGCGGTTAGCGAGTAAGGAGATTTGAAACATGAAACTGATCAGCAATGTCGAAAAAAGTCTGCTCCTGACCGCAGCCGGTGCGTTCGCCCTTTTTGCCATCGGCGGCGTATTGACGACCGTTGTTCCGCCGATGGTCGATCAATCCCTGTGGAGGTCGGAATTTCCGGTTCACGAATACACCGAACAGGAAAAGCGGGGTATCGAAATTTATAAGCGCGAAGGCTGTGTGTATTGCCACACCCAGCAGATCCGTCACCTCGCCTCCGATCAGCGCCGTTACGGCTGGCGGATGGTCGATGCGGCGGTTTCCGAATCGTGGGAATATGTGAACGACAAAGAGCATTTTCTTGGCACTAAACGGACCGGCCCCGACCTCGCGCGCGTCGGCGGAAAATATTCCTCCGAATGGCATTGGGCGCATTTTAAAGACCCGCGCAACATGGGGGAAAAATTCCCCGACCGCAAAGGTATTTATGAAAAGGCCTCAATCATGCCGTCGTTTGCCTATTTGAGCGATGAGGAGATCAAAGATCTCACGGCTTATCTCCAGACGCTCGGCCGCAATAAGGACTGGCGGGTGGATAAAGACGGAAACCCGCTGAACGATTACGAAAAATAATTCGGAGGTGAGTGATGGAAAAAGAGAAAAACTACGAACTGGAAACCACCTCGGAAATTAAGCAGGGACACGCCGATATCGGTAAATTCAACATTGCCGTTGAAATCGTGCTGACCGTGGTCTGCATCGTTTACCTTGTTCTGCATTTTAACCCGTAAGTGATTTTTGAATTTTGATTTGCGATTGTTGAATGATGGGAATCAAACGGCGGAAATGTTTTGGCTGGTAGGGCGGTTTCGATGAAACCGCTGCGGACAGATCATCGATCTGTCCCTACCGAATTCAGCAGAACCCGAAAGTTAAAATCAAACATGATCCAATCCATGTACACGTTCCGCAGACGCATCATTCAGGGGTTGAGCATCCTTGTGCTGTTGAGTGTTCCGCTCCGTCTGCTGTGCTTCGATCTGGAAAAGGACTGTATTCGCGTTTACGGCGCGGAGTTCGGCCTGGCCTCCATGTTTTACCCGCTCTTCGCCATCGTCGGCCTGCTGCTTTTCGTGGTTTTCAGGGGGATGAAAAAGGGGCGGATTTTCTGTTCGCATCTGTGCCCGATGCACCTCTTTCTCGAAACGGTCAATAACCCGAAAACGCGTGAATCCGGTTCGCGCAAAATTAAGGTTTGGTTTTGGTCGGCGGTTTACTCGCTGTTTCTGACCGAAGTCATCCTCTCCTTTTTTCAGCCTTTGCCGAATCAGCTGCATCTGATTGCCGCCGGAAATAAGGCGTTGATTGGGATCGGTTCTGCACTCCTTTTAGGGTTTATGGGGCTGTTTGTTTTGTATCAGGAGAAGTTCTGCAAAAAGGGCTGCCCGTATGCGCTGATTCAGATGCTGCTGCAATCGGATACCACCCGGTTTATGGAATTTGCGAACCCGGATAAAACCTGCACCAACTGTCGCCGCTGTGACGACGTCTGCCCGATGAACCTGCGCGCCCGTTTTGAGAGTAAAGCCGCAGACTGCACCAACTGTAATTTATGCGCCGATGCCTGCGCCGCCGAACTCGGTGCCGGAAATACGCTGTTTCATTTCATCGATCCGCCTCCGGTCGAAGCTGGAAAATAGGGGGGTATTTCCGAATACAAAAAAGGCTGCAATCCAATGCGGGTGCAGCCGGGGTGAAAAAAATCGGGTTGTATTTACTTCCGCATTTTATTCATGGCTTCGATCTGGATTTCCATTTCGGGGGTCAGCCACATATCCTGCGTGATCTGGAATTCGCCGCTGTCGGAGAATTTCTTTTCGACGGTGATGTAGTCCTTGGTGAGGTAGGTTTTCAGCATAACCGCATAATTTTCGCCGGGGCCGGAAATTTTCAGATCGGGCTCTTTCAACCCTTCGGCGGCAAGCGCTTTTTCAAGTTTCGCCTTAAAGGCCTCCGCGTCTTCGCCTTTGCCTTTAAAAATAAAGAGGCGCGGGCGGCTGGAAGGCATGGCCAGATATTTCTCGGCATCCGCCGGCTTTTTGCCGGTGAAATCTTCGTAGATTTCATAGATGGCAATCTGATTTCCGTCCTTCAGTTTTGCGTCGAGTTTCGCGGTCACTTTTTCTTTATCGGAAGCGAGCGATTCAATGATCCGGCTGTAAAGGGTCGGCTCACGGTTTGTCGCGGAAATGTCGATCAGCAGGTCGATGATTTCATCCGATTTGTTCTGAATCTGGGATAGGCCGTGATAAACCGCGTTGTAACGCACGTCGGAAGCTTCGTCTTTTGAGAGTTTGATCAGTAGATCGACCGCCTGCGGGTTCGGGGACTCTTTTCCCTGTACAAAATACTGCCCGAGCAGCCGGGCGGTTATGCTGCGAACCGGCAGGGCTTCATCTTCGGAACAGACCGCAAAACCGGGGAGATAGGATTCGTCGACTTCGCCCTGAATTTTCCCCTGAGTAATCATCGCCAGCGAATGCAGTTTGATGCCGGAAGGTCCGATCTGGAGCATTTCCTGTATGGAAATCGATGATTTCTGGGGCAGGGAGTTGGTCGGCGGGATTGAGGTCTGCGCAACAGCTCCGGCGGCGGCCAGTGCTGCCGTTACAAAAAGGGTCGGTTTATTCATGTTTATTTTTCCTCCTGTTTGAGAGTGGACAAGATAGGCAACGAATCATTCAAAAACAAGGCCCATTAATGCGATCTGCCGCTTTTCAGTCGGAGGATACGGCGGAAATATCGCTTGAACCGGCGGGGTAATCATTTTCCCGATGTTCTGGGTTTTACCCGCCCGCCTTTGCGGGTAATGTCCCCGTTTTAATTGAGAAACAATCCTTCGGGCGGAGTTTAAGTTATGATTTATCGCATTGAAATCGGTTTGAAAGACGGGGTTCCGGATGCGCGCGGGCGCGGGGTGATTCACCGGGCGGAAGGCGCACTGAAAATGGCGATTGCGGAGTGCCGCACACGCGATGTTTATAAAGTGGCGGCAAAGATCGACGGTGAAACCGCCGCCGTTGTGCAGAAAACTTTTGCGGATCAGGTGGTTGCGGAATCGGCGATGGGTCGCCTACCTGCTCCTTCAGCTTTTGACTGGCTGCTGGAAGTCGGCTTTAAACCGGGGGTAACCGATAATGTCGGGCGAACGGCGCGCGGCGCATTAAAGGATATTGTCGGCCGCGACCTTGAATGGGAAGAGCAGGTTTACACCTCCATCCAGTATTTCCTTTCCGGCGAATTGACCCGCGAAGATGTCACGCATTTGGGCAAAGACCTGCTGGCGAATACGTTGATTCAAACCATCGATGTTTTTTCCAAAGAGGAGTGGCTGGCTTCTGCGCCCGATATGACCGCCCCGATTTTTGACGATCATCCCGAAATTAAAGTCAACACCGTTGAATTGCCCGATGATGACGCCGAACTGATGCGTATTTCTTCCGAGGGGATTCTCTCCCTTTCGCTCGATGAAATGCGCGCGATCCGCAACCACTATCTCCGCGACGACGTGAAAGCGCACCGCGCCGAATTAAATCTTCCGGAATGGCCGACCGATATTGAATTGGAGTGCATCGCGCAAACGTGGTCGGAACACTGCTCGCACAAAATTTTTGCCGGAACCGTGAATTATAAAGACGAGGAAACCGGCGAGACCGAAACCATCAGCTCCCTTTATAAAACGTACGTCAAAGCCTCCACCAAAAAGGTGGCGGAGTCGATCGACTGGCTGGTTTCGGTTTTCACCGATAATGCCGGTATTGTGAAATTCGACGATAAAAACCACCTCGTTTACAAAGTGGAAACGCACAATTCCCCCTCCGCGCTCGATCCGTACGGCGGCTCAATGACCGGTATTGTCGGCGTAAACCGCGATCCGCTCGGAACCGGAATGGGCGCTCATCTGGTTTCCAACGTTTGGGGCTATTGCCTCGGTTCGCCGTTTTATGACAAGCCGGTGCCCGAAGGGCTGATGCACCCGCGCCGTATCCGCGACGGTGTGCACGAAGGGGTGATCGACGGCGGGAACCAGTCGGGTATTCCGTACAGCCGCGGCTTTGAATGTTTCGATGAACGCTATCTCGGCAAGCCGCTGGTTTATTGCGGCACGATGGGCAAAATTCCGGTCGATGTTACAGGCCGTCCGTCCGAGCGCAAAGAGGTCGAAATCGGCGATTGGACGGTAATGGTCGGCGGGCGTATCGGCAAAGACGGGATTCACGGCGCGACGTTTTCCTCCGAAGAACTTCGAACTGAATCCCCGGCGCAGGCGGTACAGATCGGCGATCCGCTGACCCAGCGCAAACTCTACGAATTTTTGATCGAAGCGCGCGATCTCGGCCTGTTCCGCTGCATCACCGATAACGGGGCAGGCGGTATTTCCTGTTCCTTCGGCGAAATGGGCAAATATTCCGGCGGATGCGAATGCGAACTCAAAGATGCGCCGCTGAAATATGAAGGCCTCCAGCCGTGGGAAATCCTCGTCTCCGAAGCGCAGGAGCGCATGACGCTCGCCGTCCAGCCCGAAAATCGCGCCGCCTTTGAAGCCCTTGCGAAACAACGCGATGTCGAAGTCGCCTTTATGGGCAGGTTCAACGATTCCGGCTATTTTAATGTGAAATACGACGGCAAAGTGATCGCCAGCCTCGATATGGATTTTCTCTACGAAACCGGCTGCCCGACGCTCGTAATGCCCGGCGTTTGGAAAAAGCCCGATATTCCCGCGCCGCAGATGGAGGCCAAAACCGACTATTCCGAAACCCTCGCCAAATTGATGGGTGATCTGAATATCTGCTCGCGCGAATACAAGAGCCGCATTTATGACGGCGAGGTTAAAGGCCTTTCCGTCGTGAAGCCCTATGTCGGCGTGAACTCCGATGTGCCGTCCGACGCCACCGTGATGCGCGTTGAATACGACGATAATCGCGGCGCAGTGCTGGCCGAAGGCATCAACCCGTGGTTTTCCGATATCGACACCTACGATATGACCGCGTCGGTAATCGACGAAGCGGTTCGGCGCGTGGTTGCTGTCGGCGGTGATTTGAACCGTATTGCAATTCTCGACAACTTCTGCTGGCCCGACCCGGTTGAATCCGAAAAGACGCCGGACGGCGCTTATAAAATGGCCCAGCTCGTTCGCTCAAACAAAGCGCTTTACGATTACACCACCCTTTACAAAACACCCGCTGTTTCCGGGAAAGACTCGTGCAAAAACGACTCGACGCGCGGCGGCAAAAAAATCTCCATTCCGCCGACGCTGCTGATTTCATCAATCGGGCAGATTGACGATGTAAATAAGGCGGTGACCATGCCGCTGAAAAATGCCGGCGATCTGATTTATGTCATCGGCGAAACCAAAGATGAACTCGGTGCTTCGGCTTATTACCGTATGCTCGCCGAAGAGCAGGGAACGCCTGAAAACTATGGCGGGAACGTTCCGACGGTTGACGGCGAAACTGCGCTGAAAATTTATGCCGCGATGAACAAAGCCACCGATGCCGGGCTTTTGAAATCCGCTACATCGCCTTCCAAAGGCGGCCTTGCCGTTTCATTGGCGCTCGTCTGTATCGGCGGACAGCTCGGCGCCGATGTTGACCTTTCCGGTCTCGGCCTTGATGCTTCAGCGCAGTTGTTCTCTGAATCGAACAGCCGCTTCATTATCTCAGTTGCTTCTGAAAAAGCCGCCGAACTCGAAACCCTGTTTGCGGGTCTGCCGATTTATAAAGTGGGCAGTGCTGTGGAGGAAAAGAAGCTTTCCATTCAAGGTTGCGTTTCTGTTGAGCTGGAAGCGTTGGTTCGTCCATTTAAATCCACGCTTCGGGGAGTATAGGTCCTATTTGACCTATTTAAAAGAGGAGCCCCAATGCGTAAAGAAGGCGATTTCACGGAGCGGCTGTATCACAGCCGAAGGAGAAGCCGCAGTGGATAATTTCTGTTTAGAGGCTCAATCCGAAAAACAAGGCACCCCGGTCGGGGTGCTTTCGCTTTTGTCGCTGCAACCGGAGCTTTTCCAGAAAAACTATTTTTATGCAGGAACAACCGATCCGGTGCATTGTCTGCGCGTTGAATTTGAATATGACGGCGAACGCATTTCTGCGGAGCATCCTAAAAATCTGATTGATTGCGGCGGAAAAAAGATCCGCCGCGATAGGGCGGCGGAGGATGCGCTGCTGGCGTTATTGGATATGCCCCAGTTGTACAGGCTGACTCGAGTTTATCATTGGATTGATTCGTCCGACCCGCGCAGCGGCTGGAAAACCTGTGCTTCCGAAATGGAATGGCTGATGTTTGTTGAGCTGATGCCGGTTTTGCTGGAACCGCAAGGCTGGCGGGTTGAGGCGGACGCCTCGTTCGCTCTTTCGGTTCATTCGCCGGAAAAATGGTATGTCGATTTGTCGGAGGTTTCGGCGGGAAACTTTGAGGCGAAGGTCGGTTTTGAGTTATCCAATCGACGGATCAATGTCCTTCCGTTTTTACTGGAGCGCCTGCGCGGCGGGAGACAGAGCGAATATTTTTTACTGGAAGACGGTCGGCGGGTTTCCATTCCGCCGGAACGTATTGATTTGTTGACGGCGTCGCTGCTGGAACTGCTCGATAAGGATGCGCTGAAGGCCGATGGCGAAACGCTTGAAATCCCGTGGATACGGGCGATGGAGCTGGCTCGGCTTCGGGATGGGGAGGATTTTGAGTCGAACCTGCCCGAAACCCTGAAAGCGCAGGCGGAGCGTTTGGCGCTGGTGGCGGATGCGCCGAAGATCCGTAAGCCTCGGTCGTTGAAGGCGGATTTGCGCGGTTATCAGCGGCAGGGACTGAACTGGCTTCAGTTGCTGCGCGATGCGGGGTGCGGCGCGGTGCTGGCTGACGATATGGGGTTGGGTAAAACGGTGCAGGCGCTGGCGCATATTCTGGCTGAAAAACAGTCCGGACGTATGGATGCGCCGTGTCTGATCGTGGCGCCGACCAGTGTGGTGTATAACTGGGAGACGGAGGTGGGTAAATTCGCGCCGTCATTGAAGGTACATGTTTCTCACGGTTCGGGGCGGGCGGAGCATTTTAACGATTTTTTAAAATATGACCTGATTGTGACTTCCTATCCGCTGCTGGCGCGCGATGGCGAGGAGCTGCTGAAGCACCGCTTCCATCTGCTGATTCTCGATGAGGCGCAGTTTATCCGGAACCACAAAACGATTGCCGCCCGGATTGTCCGCCTGTTCAATGCCCATCAGCGGATTGCGCTGACGGGTACGCCGCTGGAAAATAATCTGGATGAACTTTGGTCGCTCTTTTCGTTTGTCATGCCGGGGCTGCTGGGAACGCACGGTGTTTTTCGGAGGATGTTCCGCAGGCCGATTGAAAAAGAGGGGAATACGGTGGTGCGCGGTGTATTGGCGCGCCGGATCGCGCCGTTTGTACTTCGCCGTACAAAAACAGAGGTGGTTCGGGAACTGCCGCCGAAAACGGAGATCATTCACCGGGTTGAACTGACGCAGGCGCAGAAGGAGCTTTATGAAACCGTGCGCGCGGCGTCGGAAGACCGTGTGCGCTCGGCTGTGAAAGACAAAGGGCTGGCGCGGTCGCATATTATTGTGCTCGATGCGCTGCTTAAAATGCGGCAGGTCTGCTGTCATCCGCAGCTGCTCAAACTCGATGCCGCGCAGTCGATTTATGAATCCGCCAAGCTGGAGGCGCTGGTGGAAATGCTTTCGGAGATGATTCCGGAAGGGCGGCGCGTTCTGATTTTTTCACAGTTTACTTCGATGCTGAAACGGATCGAAACCGAGCTGGAAAAAATGCAGGCCGGTTTCGTGAAAATTACAGGGAGCACGAAAGATCGGAAAACACCGGTAGCCGATTTTCAGGCCGGAAAGGTACCGGTCTTTTTAATCAGCCTGAAAGCGGGCGGTACGGGGCTTAATCTGACGGCGGCGGATACCGTGATTCATTTTGACCCGTGGTGGAATCCGGCGGCGGAAAACCAGGCGACCGACCGCGCCTACCGCATCGGGCAAGACAAGCCGGTTTTTGTTTATAAGCTGATCGCCTCCGGCACGGTGGAGGAGACCATTCTCGAGATGCAGGAGAAGAAGCGGGATCTGATCGACGGTCTGCTCGGCGACCAGAAAGATGTGCTGGCCCGATGGGGCGAAGAAGATCTCGGGCACCTGTTTAAGCCGCTGGAAACGGGGGCGTTTGATGGATAAAAATAAGGGGCAGCTGGATTTTGATTTTTCGGCGGACAGCCTGTTGGAATTTCCCGTAAACAAACAGGAAAAGGGCTGGTTCGATTTTGAATCGGAACAACAGGCTGCCATTCGTATGCTGGAGGAACGGTTCAGTATTTCCCTGAACCGGCGCGTCCGTCTGCGGCTGCACGGATGGCCAGAGGAGTTCGAAGGCAAACTGATGCTCGAAGACCTGCTGCACCCGACCGGACGCGAAAAGAGCGTCCGCCTCCGGCTCGGCAGGCTTACGTTCGATAACACGGATATTGAAATGTGCCAAACATTGGATTAGGAGGTTTTAAATGGAAGAAATGATACTGGAAACAGCGATCGAAAAGCTGCGGAATGTTGCGAAAGAGCTGGATGAAGATCTCCTGCAGGTTGTTCGAGACCATTGGGAGGAAGCGTTGCCTCTGCTGCTGGACGAAATTGAACATGCGCGGGTTGTTCCTCGGGAAGAGGATCTTTACGATATATCGCTCTTTCACGCGGCGATCGCGCTGTGCGCGGAGCGGAAAGAAACACGCGCATTTCCCGCGTTGCTCCGCCGGGTTGAAGCGATCGGTGACGATGGGTATATTCCGTATGGCTTCTGTATGCTCCGTCTCCCGGCGGCACTGGCGGCCTGCGCCGCAGGCAAGGTCGATGAACTGAAACAGCTGTTCGATAATGAAACCGCATCCAGCCGTGCCCGCGAAAATGTTTTTCATGCGCTGGTGCATCTTGCGCAACGCGGCGACTGGGATGCGGATGAATTCGCAGGGTGGTTTTCCGATTTGCTGGAAAACCGGGTGACGTCATTGGAGCCGGGGCTGGCAGCTTCCATTCTTTTATCCGGAACTGGGTTCTTTCCGGAGAAGGCCTGGGCGGTGTCAAAAGCGTATTATGATCAGAACCCTGATGATCAGGAGATGCTTGAGGCGGCGCACCGCTTGCTCAATCCCGAAAATATTGAAATGCAGCAGTCAATCATTGATTTCCGCTACCTCCCTTTTGAATCGGCGGGGGACGAATTGAGTCTGTTGCTGGATGAGAATGCTGAAGACGATGAGTACGACGAAGTTTATAAGCGAATGGATGATCCCGACTCGCTGCTTGAGATTCTGGATGATGTCGGGGAGTCGGCGGCGATCGAACCGGATGCGGTCGGGCGCAATGATTCATGCCCGTGCGGGAGCGGAAAAAAACTGAAGAAGTGCTGCGCGAACAAGTCGTTTATTTCTGTCCCGTCGTTTATGGTCACCCATTTAGGAACCTATGTTCGTGAAGAGGATCGTTATATCAACGCGCTGATGGAGGCGGGATATCTGTATGATGACGAGGGCGACCGTCCTGCCCAGCTGGCCTGCTGGATACTCTGCATCTCGGAGTTGGCAGCCCGGGTGCCCGCATCATTGAGCACCCCCGATGCCGTCGAACGAAAAAAGCTGTTTGTCGGCCATAATCCGCTGGAGCACTGGATCGATGATTTCTGCCAGACGGTATATGAAATGTTTTTGGATCGGAGTGCGTTGTTTATGTGTGCACGGCGGCAGATCAAATGGTTGGTTGAAACGTTTTTCGGTGCATCGCCGGTTTTGCGCAGCCATTTGCTGCTTGCCCAATCGCTGGTTTGCTATCTTGAAGAAGAGTCAGAGCAGGCCATCTCGCTGGTTCGCAAAGCGGTGAAAATTGCACCTAAAGAGTATCCTGCGCGTTGTGTGCTGGCGGAATTGCTGACGAAACAGGGCGAAGCAGGAATCGCTGAAGCCAAACAGGTTTTGCGCGACGGCATTGAACTTAAACCGCATCCATCGCTTGAAGGGATGCTTGAAGCGATTCTGAACGATTCGCCGGATACATGATGGGATTATCATGGATTACGCGGAAGTTTATTTGAAGAAGAACCGGCGCGAGGCGGTCAGTGAAAAAAGCCCGTGGATTTTTTCCGGGGCGATCGAGGCGGTTCGCGAGTTTGATGCCGATGGGCAGCTTTGCCGTATTTATATGGGGCAGGACGTTGTTGCGACGGGCTATATCAACACACAGACGAATATCGCTGTGCGGGTGCTGGCGTTCGGGGAGGCCGAGATCAATCCGGCCTTTTTTGCCGGGCGGTTTGAGCAGAGCCGCCGGATGAAGGAGTCCCTGCTGGCCGGGTGTACCGATGCATACCGGCTGATCCACGCGGAGGGCGACAATCTGCCGGGGCTGGTGGTGGATAAATTCGGCGACTATCTCGTTTTTCAGTCTTCCACCGCCGGGATGGATCATCTGCGCGGTATGGTTATCGAGGCGCTGGAGTCGGTATTCAGCCCTGCCGGGATTCTGGAAAAGAGCAGCTCCGCTTCGCGGCGCACAGAGGGGCTCGAACCGATCAGCCGGGTGCATTCCGGAACTATCCCGGACGAGGTGGTTGTGGAGGAGTACGGACTGAAATATGCGGTTGATCTTCTGGGCGGACAAAAGACCGGTTTTTTTCTGGATCAGCGCGAGAACCGGCAGATCATTGCCCGCTATGCCCGGGGCCGCACCGCGCTGAACTGCTACTGCTACAGTGCCACGATGGGTCTCTGCATGAGGAACGCCGGGGTTGCGACGCTGCACAATGTCGATATTTCGGAAGATGCGCTGAAGCTGGCGGCCCGCAATTATGAGCTTAACGGGATTGTACCCGGTGAGGGTGAATTTCAGGCGGCGGACGTGAAACAGCTGCTCGGCGAGATCCCGAAGGATTATTACGACCTGATCGTGCTGGATCCGCCGAAGTTCACCGCCTCCAAACGGACGGTGGATGCTGCGATTAAAGGCTATAAACACATCAACATGACCGCGCTCCGCAAAATCCGATCCGGCGGACTGCTGTTTACCTTTTCCTGTTCAGGACTGATTGATGCCGAGCTGTTCCGGAAAATCATTTTTTATGCCGCGAAGGATGCCGGGAGGGATGTGCGCATTGTGCGGCAGCTCTCGGCGGATGTGGATCATGCCCTTTCGGTGTACCATCGCGAAAACGAATATCTGAAAGGCCTGATGCTTTACGTCGTATAGGACGGGGAATGGATGATTTTATGAAAAAACACATTCAGATTTTTATCGTCAGCCTGGGCTGTGCAAAGAACTGGCTGGATACGGAAATCATGGCCGGATCGGCGGTGAGTTCGGGCATGATGATCACGCCGTATGAGGATGAGGCGGATATTTTCCTGATCAACACCTGCAGCTTTATTTTCGATGCGCGCACCGAAGCGGAGCAGAATATTCATGAAGCCCTGCTTTGGAAGAAGCAGAAAAAGGGGCGCAAAGTGGTGGTGGCCGGCTGTCTGCCGCAACGCAATATTGACGAGGTGCAAAAACAGTATCCGGACGTCGATCTCTTTATGGGACTCAACGAGGTGTCCGCGTTTTCGGAGCGGGTTAAAAAAATGTACGGGGGGCAGGCGGACGCGCCGCAGATCGGCGAATGCACCTATATTTATGACGACGAAACGCCGCGCCTTCAGTTGACCCCTTCAACCTACGCCTATCTCAAAATAGCCGAAGGATGTAACCATGCGTGCGCCTTCTGCGCGATTCCTTCCATCCGCGGAAGCCAGCGTTCCCGCCCGGTTGAGTCGATTGTGCGCGAGGCGGAAAACCTGATTAATAACGGCGTCTATGAACTGATCCTGATTGCGCAGGATACGACCAGTTACGGAACAGACCTCAAAGACGGCACCTCGCTGCCTGCGTTAATAACGGCGCTGGATCGGATCGATGCCGATTTCTGGATACGCATTCTTTACACCCACCCGCTGCATTTCTCCGATGAAGTGATTGCGATGTTCGCGGAATCGAAGCATCTGGTTCCGTATGTCGATATTCCGCTGCAGCATGTTTCAACGCCGATGCTTAAAGCCATGAAGCGGGGCTTCAACGAAGAGCAAACCCGCGGGCTGGTTGAAAAAATAAAGGGCGGTATTCCGGGGTTAACATTGCGCAGCACCTTTATCGTCGGTTTTCCCGGCGAAACGGATGCTGATTTTCAGGCATTGAAAAAGTTTATTCTTGAAACCGGGTTCGATCGTCTCGGTGTGTTTACGTATTCGCCGGAAGAGGGAACTCCGGCCGCTGAAATAACCGAAGGGCTGGTTCCGGAAACCACGGCGGTTGCGCGGCGTGACGAACTGATGCGCTTGCAGGCGGAAATCGCGTTGGCAAAAAATGAGGCGAAAGTCGGGCGAATACTTGATGTCGTTATCGAAGGCGAAAGCGAAGACGGCATTATCGGGCGAACCTGCGGCGATGCTCCGGACGTTGACAACCTCGTGCACGTTTCCATCCCCGCTGACATCGAAGAACTGCCGCCGATGATACGGGTGCGGATCACCGAAGCGGAAACGTACGACCTTTTCGGCGAACTGGTTTGAGTCAAAAGAAAACCCCGCGAAATGGATCGCGGGGTTTTTGTCGGGTAGGGACGCTTCGATGAAGCGTCCGCGGCGGTTTCAGCGAAACCGCCCTACCTGTCCAGCAGGATGCGGAGCATCCGGCGGAGCGGTTCGGCCGCGCCCCAAAGGAGCTGGTCGCCGCAGGTGAAAGCGGCCACATATTCCGGCCCCATTTTCATCTTGCGGATACGGCCGACCGGTACGGTCAATGTTCCGGAAACCGCAGCGGGCGTTAGGCGGGCGAGAGTGTCAGCCTTGTTATTATCAACGACATCCACCCATTCGTTATCGTTGCGCAGAATCTCCATAATCTCTTCAACGGAGAGATCTTTTTTCAGCTTAATGGTCAGTGCCTGGCTGTGGCAGCGCATCGCGCCGATACGCACACAGATGCCGTCGATCGGAATCAGCGGGTCGTTCTGCAGGATTTTGTTGGTTTCAACATAGCCCTTCCACTCTTCCTTGGTCTGCCCGTCATCAACCTGTTTGTCGATCCACGGAATCAGCGAACCGGCGAGCGGTGCGCCGAAGTGTTCGGTGGGATAATCGGCCGCTTTAAACTGGGCGGTAATTTTCCGGTCGATTTCAAGAATCGCGGAGGACGGAGTCGCCAGTTCAGCTGAAACGCACTGGTTGAGCGAACCCATCTGGTTGAGCAGTTCGCGCATATTCTGCGCGCCCGCGCCGGATGCCGCCTGATAAGTCATCGACGAAATCCACTCCACCAAACCGGCTTTGAAAAGGCCGCCGATCGCCATCAGCATGAGGGATACGGTGCAGTTTCCGCCGATGAAATCCTTTTTGCCTTCGGCCAGCGCTTTATCAATTACCGGGCTGTTTACGGGATCGAGAATAATTACCGCATCGTCCGCCATCCGCAGCGCGGAAGCCGCGTCGATCCAGTAGCCGTTCCAGCCGGCGGCGCGCAATTTGGGATGCACATCGTTGGTGTAGTCGCCGCCCTGGCAGGTGATGATTACGTCCATTCCGCTCAGTGCTTCGATGTCGAACGCGTCGAGCAGAACGGATTCGCCTTTGCCGACGTTCGGCGCAGCCTGTCCGGCCTGCGAAGTGGTGAAGAATACGGGGTCAATATGCTCAAAATCTTTTTCCGCAGTCATGCGCTCCATTAGCACCGAGCCGACCATGCCGCGCCATCCAATTAGTCCGGTTTTCATTGCTTCGCTCTCCTTGGCTTCGCGAAGCCAGTGTCGCGAAGCAGTTATCAGTTAAAGGTTATTCGTTATCGGTATTGCGCTATTCAGGAACTTCCTGTTAACCAATAACTAATAACCGATAACCGGAATGGCTGCGCCATTCCTCTTT
>QKFE01000274.1 GCA_003252225.1 Kiritimatiellales bacterium
CATCCAAGCCCTCTTCGGGATCGGAAATAATAATGGCTTCGCTGTGAAAGGTGCGCGGAAAGTCGATGGAGAAATTCCGGAAGGTCATGTTTTCCGATCCATCCAAAATAAACGGGTTGATAAAACCGTGGAAAACAAATTCCGAACCCTGTCCGTCAATCGTCAGGTTTTTAAAGCCAGTCAAAGGAAACGCCACCCGCTTCATTCCTTCGTCATTGTTACTGATGAAGAAATAGATCTCCTCTGCATAATCAGGATGAAAATGGTAAGTGCCTTTCGGGAAAACGAGTTGGGTTGCGCCATTCTCTTTTACGGCTTTGAGCGCATCGCTAAGCGCCAGCGTGTTGTCTTTCTGTTTTGGGGAAACGCCAAAGTCGGCCGCATTGATTTCCGTCGCTTCGCTCACGATGCTTAATCCAATCGCAATAAGCGGAGTCCATATTTTTATCGGGATCATCATTTTTGCCCTTCGTTTAAATCACGGTTGATAGATTGTTTTGCATGGCCGCCAAGATGGCGGCGATACGTACCGCCTGCATCCTGCAGGCAAATGGCCTAAACCTGTAAAAGTAGAAAGCGAACCCCGCGATCCGTCAATGTGACGTTGCGTAAAAAAGATAAGAAATCCGGCTGACCGGAAGCTGTTTCGGGATTACTGAACGCCGGAGTATTGAACGACATCCATCTCTTTTTCCCAGTCGATGAGCTTGGCTTTCAGCTCGGCCACTTTTTCGGGATGGGTCGCGGCGAGATCGTTTTTTTCCTCTTTGTCATCGGCGATATTGTACAGCTTGAGGGTGCCGCTGCGGTAAGCCAGCAGTTTCCAGTCGCCTTCGCGTACGGAGCCGTAGAGGTCTTCGTAGGCGCGGTAGCCGTAGATCGGTTCGCCGCGTTTCAGTTCGCTGTTTTCTTTGATCGTTTTCAGCAATGAAACGCCGTCGAGGTTGCTGTATTTTGAAACATCGCCCCCGGCGATTTCGATGAGTGTGGGGAAAAGATCGGTGGACTGAACGATACTGCTGTTGGTTCCCGGCTGGGTTACTCCGGGCCAGTAAACGATGAACGGAACGCGCGCGCCGCCTTCATACAGCGTGTCCTTCATCTTGCCGCCGTGGAAGGGCGGGTTTTCGAAGTAGCCGCCCTGGTCGGAGGTGAAGAGGATGATGGTGTTGCCGGCGATGCCTTTTTTATCCAGTGCTTTGCGGACGCGGCCGACGGAGTCGTCGAGCGATTTTACCATTGCGGCATAATGCATGTAGCGGCCTTCGAGTCCCTTTTTTCCGAAGTGTTTGACATAGTCGGCGCGGCCGTCGTGCGGGCCGTGAACCGTGTAGTACCAGAGTGAAATCATGAAGGGCTGATCTTTTTCGTAGGTCTCGATAAAGTCCACCGTTTCGTCGGTAAGTTTATCGGTGAGGTAGCGCTCTTTCTCCTCTTTCATGACGTCGGAGTTTTTGAAGTAGGGCGGATTGTAACCTCTCGGGTGCCCGAAGTTCGAGGTGCCGATCTGCTTATCCCAACCCTGTTTTTCCGGATAATACGGTTCGTGGCCGAGGTGCCATTTTCCGACGAAGAGGTTGTAGTATCCGAGCTCTTTCAGGGCTTCGGCATAGGTGGTTTCTTCGAGCGGAAGCCAGTTGCGGCAGGGGAATTTCGCGGGGTCAGTCGGCCATAGATTAAATTCGGCTTCGGTGCGTCCGAATTCATCGAACTCGGGGAATTCTGGGCCGCCGGGAATATGGCGGACAATTTTGAGTCGCGCGGGATGTTTTCCGGTAACCAGCGTGCTGCGGCTTGGACTGCACGTCGGGCACGGAATATAAAATTGCTGGAAGTCGAGGCCTTCTTTGGCCAGTCGGTCGATATTGGGCGATTCAAAAACATCGGGCTGTCGGTAACCGAGATCAGCCCAGCCGAGGTCATCGACAAACAGCAGAACGATGTTGGGTTGTTTTGCGGCAAACGCGCCGCTTGTCAGTGAGAGCAGGGTAATTAGAGTCAGTGCCTTTTTCATTTTTTTGTCCTCAATTGGGTTGGAGGGTTTTGTTCGAACCATTTGCGTTTTTCGGCTCCGACGAAGCGTCGCCCTCCATATCTGTTAATCTATTTTCCTGTTGTTGTGTTTTCGGTGTAATCGAACGGTTTTCCCTCGTATTTATAGTGATCAAAAACATCGCCGTTTCCGAGGGTGCGCGGATCCCCCTGTTCGGTGAGTTCCCGATTAAGCTGATTCTGAAGCTGCGATTTGATCGTTGCGTATTCCGGGTTGCCGGCAAGGTTGAACATGCAGTCGGGATCTTTGCTGATTTGGTAGAGCTCTTCTTCCGGGCTGAATAACGCCTTTCCAGTAAGCGATCAGCGGGACGTGAAAACCCTCTTCATAAATCTGGCCTTTGATCCGCGGAAAGGGCATGCCGTGATCGGAAGTGACGAGGATCAGCGTGTTATCCAGCAGGCCGCGCTCTTCAAGCGCTTTGATCGCTCTGCCGATATGCTGATCAAACCATTTCACTTCAACCGCATACTCCAAAATATCGCCGCGGATGGTTTCGTTGTCCGGATAAAAAGGAGGCACTTCGGCACTTTCCAGTTTCATCCCGTCTTTTTTCCACGGATCTTTTTCATAGAACCGGTGTGGCTCAAACGTGCCGAGCCAGAAGCAGAAGGATTTGTTTTCCGGTTTAGCATCAAGGAACGCTTCAAAGTTGGCCGCATAGTCGACTTTATTCATGCCTTTGTAGGGCGGTTGCAGTTTAATCTCATTCCATTCGGGGCCGGCGGGATTGTGTTCTGTTTCATAGTAACCCGGCCCCCAGCCTTTACCGGTGAAGCCGGTGTGGAATCCGTTTTCCATCAATAGCTGGGGATAAAATTTAAACTTGGCGGGAAACTTCGGCCAATGATTACAGGCTTCTTCAAGCTGCCAGCTGTAACGCCCGCTAACAAGGCAGGCGCGCGCAGGGGCACACTTCGGGTTGCAGTTGTAAGCATTCCGGAAAAGCGCGCCGCCTTGGGCGAGTTTATCAAACGCAGGCGTCTCGATCATTTTTCCGCCATAGGCTCCGAAGGTATTCATCGAGGCGTCGTCGGCGATGATAAAGAGAATGTTGGGGGTGTCCGCAAAGCCGGTTGCCATCGTTAAAAACAGGACGCTGAGCAACGTTCGAATAAATTTCGGATGGGTCATTATTTCTGCTCCGATTTCGGTTTATCTTTTTTCTTTGTTTCCTGCTGAGCGATGAAATCATCGCGATATTTTTTCCACCCCTGTGTTTCCATCAGTTCGCCGGCTTCGAGTCGTGCCCACAGTTCCGGGGCGCGTTTTTTCATGCCGTCTTCCGTTTGTGCCGCCCATGCTTTGGTCATTTCCGGAACGCGTTTCCCGAGGTCTTCAAGCCCCATATCCCGGTGCCCCGCCTGATACTGTTTTTCCAGTTTGCGCATATTTTCAAGCACCTCTGCATATTCCGGATTCCCGGCAAGGTTGTTGAGCTGGTTGGGGTCTTTTTCCATGTCGTACAGCTCTTCTTCCGGTTTGGAGTCGGCCATGTAGGCCAGCGACGCGCCGGTCAGTTTCCCCTCGGCTTTCAGTCTGCGCATCACGTGAATAGCAGGGCGGTTTAAGTCGAGATACGCCTGATGCGCATCCCACGGAACTTCGGGCATGTGGTTTTTGATGTAGGCAAATTTTTTCGTGGTGATGGAGCGGGAGCATTCGTCGATTTCATCCCAGATATCGCGGGCGCTGCGGGCATATTCGCGGTAGTGCGGGTTATTGACGCCGAAAATGGGTTTGCCTTCCAGATAGTCCGGCATTTTCGCGCCGGCCAGTTTCAGAATGGTGGCGGTGATGTCGGTGGTCATTACAATGTCATCCACGACAGTTCCCGGCTGGATGCGGCCCGGCCCCCAGACAATCATCGGGATGTGTGTGCCAGTATCCTGCAGATAGCCTTTGCCCCTTAAATTACAGCGGCCATTATCGCCGATAAAAACAACGATCGTATTAGTGGCAATGCCGAGCTCTTTCACTTTTTGCAAAACCTGCCCGACTTCGTTGTCCATATATTCAACCGTATCAAGATAGGCCGCCCAGTCGTAGCGCGTTTCCGGTGTGTCGGCAATCCACGGCGGCAGTTGGATTTCATTCAGCGAGACCGGATGGCTGGACTCTTTCCGGACGCGGTTCCACCAATCGCCGCGATGAGTGACGACGTGCTGGATCTGATTGAAAAAAGGCTGGTCGGCAGCGGTGAATTGATCGAGTTTGTCGAACAACCCGAATTTGTTTTCGCCGTCATATGGCCCGGTCTCCGTATATTTAAAGTTGCAGTCGATTTTGCGGCCCTTGTTATAAACGAGATCGCTGCCGAGAATGCAAGTATAGCCCGCATCGCGCAGAAAAACGGTAAACGGTTGATACGGGGCGGGCAGGGGAATATCCCGGTTGCTGCGGTGATGATGCGCATTGAATGAACCCTGATGCGCGCCGACCATCATCGCCGAACGGCTCGGCGAACAGATCGGGTTGGAAACAAAGGCCCGGTTAAAAATCGCGCCTTCTTCCGCCATCCGGTTGAGGTTGGGCGTTTTTACGCCCGCCATTCCGTAGCATTCGAGATCAAGCCCCATGTCTTCCGCCATCAGCCAGATAATATTCGGTTGACTGACAGATGCCGCAAAAACAACTCCGGCCAATACCCAACCCGCCAACAGTGCAGTGATTCGTTTCATCATATCTTCATTCCCTGTGTTACTTAAATTTGCGCAAACGTAGCTGGAGCTTCCAGCTCCATTTTACACCGTTTTAACCACCGGCACTCAAAGAAGATGGAAGCTTCTTCTCCTTTAATGCCAGCCGCGCCAAACAAACGAATGGAGGGCGAGGCTTTGTTCGAGCCGCCAATGCGCATAGAATGGCTCCGACAAAGCGTCGCCCTCCATTTAATATCTGGCATGCCCCGTATCATTTCGATGTCAATTCAATCGTTGCCATTTTCACCCCATCACCGGAAACCGTCAATGTAATCGGGCCGGGCTGTTTGGCGGATTGCACCAGCACCACCAGTTTGCCGCTGAACAGTTTCATCGTCGTCTCATGAAACATTTCAAGTGAAGTTGCATCGCCGTTGCAGGCGGCGCGGAACGTTCCGTTGCCCTCGACTTTAAACTTCAGTTGATTGGTTGCTGTCGGGCAGGGAATACCGTTTTGATCGACAACGGATACGGTCACAAATGCGAGGTCTTCGCCGTTTGCTGCCAATGCAGCGCGGTCGGCTTCCAACACGATTTGATGGGGTTCTCCGGAAGTGCGGATTTCCTTTTCCGCGACCGGTTGCCCGTTTTTATCGAACGCCACTGCTTTGATCGTTCCGGATTCATATTTGACGTTGTCCCACATCAGTCGGTAGCGGTGCTGCGGCGTTTGGTTTTTCACTTTTTTCTGCACGCCCATGCTTTTCCCGTTCACAAAAAGCTCGGCGCTGTCGTAACTGGTGTAAACATAAACCGGGGTGGTTTCGCCTTCGCGGCCGTTCCAGTTCCAGTGCGGTAGAATATGCAGTGTTTCGTCGCGAGTGTTCCATCGACTGCGGTAGAGATAATAGCGATCCTTCGGCAGACCGGCCAGATCGCAGATACCGAAGTAGGAGCTGCGCGAAGGCCAATAGCGGTCATACGGAGTCGGTTCGCCGAGATAGTCAAAACCGGTCCAGACAAATTCGCCGATCACCCACTCTTTATCATCCTGCAGTATAAAATCATCTTCGGGCAGGTTGGACCAGTTGCAGTATTCAAGATCGTACGATGAACATTGCCCGTCTTCATATTGAACCATTTTTCCGGACTTAACCGGAAACTTGTACACGCCGCGCGAACTGACGGTTGAGGCGGTTTCGGAACCGAGCAGAAAACCCTGCGGGAATTTTTCAAAAGCCTCTTCGTAAAGATGAACGCGGTAGTTCAGACCGGGCACATCCATAATACTGCCGAACCCGCTCTCCATCACGGTTTTTACCTGATCCATTCCGACGGTCACCGGGCGGGTCGGATCTTCGCGGTGGAAAATATCCTGCAGCCACTTCGCGCGTTTTACACCGACACTGCCGTGCTGATCCGGAACTTCATTGCCCGAACTCCACATGACAATACAAGGATGATTTCGGGTGGCGCGAACCAGATTAACCACATCCTTTTCTGCATCGGTTTTGAAGAAGCGGTTATACCCGTTTTCCACTTTCGGC
Organism: Kiritimatiellales bacterium; assembly: GCA_003252225.1. Taxonomy (GTDB): domain Bacteria; phylum Verrucomicrobiota; class Kiritimatiellia; order Kiritimatiellales; family Pontiellaceae; genus Pontiella. The sequence continues at coordinate 6,243 of QKFE01000274.1, forward strand.
TTCGCCCATTCGTCGAAACTTTCAGCGAGGAACATAAAGCCCATTTCATCGCACAATTTCAGCTGTTCAAAAGAGGGCATGTTGTGGGCGCTGCGGATGGCATCGCACCCCATGTCTTTCAAAATGGTTAACTGTCGGCGGAGCGCGGCCTCGTTTACCGCCGCGCCTAACGGCCCCAAATCGTGGTGCAGGCAGACGCCTTTAAATTTGCGCGGTTGATCGTTGAGGCTGAATCCGGTTGCGCGGTCATATTTTATCGTGCGGATTCCAAAGGTGGTTTCAATTTCATCCTTCAGTTCATCACCGGAAAAGAGCTGTGATACCGCTTTATACAAAACCGGCGATTCCGGACTCCACAGCTGCGGATTTTTAACCGGTATATTTTGCTCAAACTCTTTGCCGAACGGAGGCGCCGCTTCCTGCTGAGCGACTTCATTTCCGTTCGCATCAAACAAGGTGGTAATCAGTTTGAGGTTCGTTCCGTTTGCGGTGGTTTTGATATTCACCTTTGCCAGTTCATCAGTGACAAACGGGGTGGTAATAAAAACGCCCCATTGATCAATGCTCTGTTCATTTTTAACGATGATTCTCACATTGCGGTAAAGGCCCGCCCCCGGATACCAGCGCGAGGAGAGCCCGACGTTGCGGAGATTAACGGCCAACGTATTCTCTTTTTCTGCACTGATTAAATCGGTGACATCAAAATAAAAATAGCTGTAGCCATAATTCCACTCACCGGCTTTTTGGCCGTTGATGTAAACCTTCGGCTCACTCATTGCGCCTTCAAACTGGATCAGTACGCGCTTACCGGGATTAAAGCCGGGCAACTCAAATTTTGTCCGGTACCAGCCTTCGCCGATATGGGGCAGGGCGCCGGTTCGTCCGGTTTTTTCGGAGGCCTGCTTTTCCATGTTCTGCACGATGCGGACATCCTGCTTATCGATTTCTTTGTCAAAAGGCCCTTTGATCGCCCAATCGTGCGGAACCGTTACGCTTTCCCAGTTCGAGTCGTCAAAGCCGGATTTATATGCTTCGGGATGCACCCCCTTTTGGAACTTCCAGCCTTCTTTGAGAACGATTTCGCTGCGGGGCTGCGCGTCGGCCAGTTGGGCAATTCCAATGCCCAGTGCAAAAAGGAAAACTGTTTTTTTCATCGATTTCGTAACTCCCAACCCAGCAGAGCCGGGACTAAATGGAACTGAATTGTTCAGACAGGATAATCGAAAGGCAGAATAATTTGTTGACGAAACCTTTTCCGGATAATCCTGTCGTTTCATTGTCCTGTCCTAAAAAAATCCTGCATCAGCATGACTTGTTAATCTGTAATCTAATTGCTTAGTACCGAATTGGGCGGCAACGGAACCTGATTGGTTTTCCGCCACTCCGTCAGTTCGGTTAAAAGCTGTTGCGCGGTTTCCGGATATTTTCCGGCGATGTTGTCGGATTCGTCCGGATCTTTATTCAGGTCATACAGTTCAATTTTTCCGTCAGCCAGAAACTGAATCAGCTTCATGTTGTTTTTGCGGATGACCGAAACCGTGCCGTGTTTCCACTGGCTGGCAACGTGCCAAAACAACGGTCGATGATTCAGCGCTTCATCCTCTCCTTTAAACAGCGGGGCAACAGAAATCCCGTCAATCGATTCGCTGTATTCAATTCCGGCGATTTCCATAAAGGTCGGGAAATAATCGACCGCGCTCATCGGTGTGTCGGTTCTGGCCGACTGGATTTTTCCGGGGCAGTTAAAGAAGGTGGGCACGCGGATGCCGCCTTCATAGATATAGCCCTTTGAACCGCGCAAATGGTTATTCTGACTTTGCCCGCCGTTGTATCCGTTGTCGGATGAGAAAACGATAACCGTGTTTTCGCGCAGCTTGTTTTTGTCGAGAAATTCAACGATTCGTCCGACGTTGTCATCCAGCGATTCAATCATGCTGGCATATTTAGCGTAGTGCTCTTTCCGTTTGCCCAAGCCCTGTCCGGTTTTTTCATCACCCGGTTTATCCATATATTTTTTGTGCAGCTCTTCGGAACGGGCGCGAAGCGGTGCGTGCACGGTGTAATAATGCAGGTTGATGAAAAACGGGCCGTCTTTATATTCGTCCATAAACTCAATGGCTTTGGTGGTCAGATGGTCGGTCAGCCATTTGTCCTTCGGGTTTTTCTCATCCATAAAGGGATTGTTGAAGGGGGCGAAATAGCCGCCGGTTTCCCCTTTATAGCCGCCTTCTTCAAGCGCCGGGTCACCGCGGTAGGTTCCGCCGATGTTTCTGATGTAGCCGCGCCCTTCGGGGTAATATTTCTGAAATTCGGTTTTATGTTTTTCCGCCCAGCTGTAATCCCACGGATCGGGTTGGGTCAGCTTTTCCTTCAGCGGCCATTCGGCGTTCAGTTCAAATTCGGGATCCGGGCCGACGAGATGCCACTTACCCAGATGGATCGATTTATACCCCGCATCTGCCAGCAGTTCGCTGTACATTTTGTGTTCTTCGCCGACAGTCCAGTGTGAAAAAATATTTTCCCGGTCATCGCCCGTTTCCAAAACAGGCACCGTGTAAACACCGGTGCGGAACGACTGTTTTCCGGTTGCAATCGCGGTACGCGAAGGCGAGCAGGTGGGATACATGTACGAGTTGTTGATGACCAGTCCGCTTTCAGCCAGTTTGTCGATGTTCGGCGTTTCATAATAAACCGAACCGTTGAAGCCGACATCCGCGTAACCGAGGTCGTCGACGAGAATGAAGATCATATTCGGCGGGGCCGCTGAAACGGCCGCAGCCGTTAAGGCAAGCAATCCGGCGGTTAACTTTTTCATGACGAATAGGCCCTTATTTCAAACACCTTGGCGGTCGGCTTTCCGTGCGTCGCTTTAATGTTTAAACGCACGGCGGTAATTTTCAATGGTTCGAACGAAAAACGGATCAACCGGGTCAGATTGTTTTCAACGGACGCGACTTCTTTCCAGTTGCCGCCCATCTGCACGTCCACCGACATTGACTTGATCAGCTCCTGCGGAACTTCGGTATGCTGCCCTCTATTTTTGGCGGGGTTTTTGTGCATCATGATGCTTTTATTCAGGTCGGTGTCGGCTTTCAGTTCGAGCTTGGAAACCGTGACCGGTTCCTCCCAGACCACCTGAAGTTCAGCCGGAAGCGATACGGATTCCCAGTGGTGGATTTCGCCGTAAATATCGCGCCCGACGCCGTCAGTCAGTAAATCGATATTGCCGCTTTTTCCCGGCGAACCGAAAATTTTCCCGCCGTTACGAACCAGATCCTTCGGGTCATTTGCCGGGCGGTTCGGAATGAATACATCGTCACGCATCAACTGTTCCTGCAGTTCGCTGATATGTCGCTGACCCAGCTCGCGCGGATTGATTCCTTTTTGAACACACAGTGCGGCGGCGGTTCCGGCGGCCTGTCCCATCATGGCGCAGGTTGAAATGATGCGGGTGGATGAAAGGGCAATATGGGTGACGCTGACATTGCGGCCGGCCAACGAAAGATTGGCGATGTTTTTTGAATAGAGACAGCGGTACGGGATTTCATAAAGCTGTGCAAAGCGGTCGTGGAAATAGCTGGCCGGTTCGCCGAGATTTTCAATACCGCCCGGATTGTGTTCATCCAGCGACCAGCCGCCGTAAGCCACTGTGTCTTCAAAATGGCGATATTCAAGCATATCGTTCTGATTCAAAATATAATCGCCCATAAAGCGGCGCGATTCGCGCCGACCCGGAATGGAACAGACCCAGTCGAGTGCCACGTTTTCCGCTTCGGGAAAATCGCCGGAGTTTTTCACGTGATCCCAAACGCCGTAAAAATAGGCCATCAGTTTGTGACGAATAGCTTCGCGCTCGCCGATAATGTCCACATCGCTGCCGACTTCCACCCACCAATAACCTTCTTTTACCTGCTTGATTTTGCGGTGCTTGTCTTTGAACGCTTTTTCATGATCAAACGGAATGGCGTAATCGGGGGCATAAAAGGGCACCGGTTTATCCATCGTTTTGGTGATCATCATAATGCAGTCGCCCATCACCCATCCATCGGGTTTGTCCGGCGCAAAGGATTCGTTGAATTCTTTTTTGCCTTCGCGACCCTGTCGGTATTCCGCACCCGCCGTGGCCGCCAGCAGCCCATCACCCGAGCAGTCGATGAATTGTTTCGCTTGAATGAGGTATTCGGTTTCCGTTGTGATTCCCCAGCACTTCGCCGCTTTTATCCGATTGCCATCCATCACGGCTTCGGTTGCCTGTGTGTTCAGCATCAAGGTCAGATTAGGTTGGCGCACAACATAGTTGTAAAGCACGTGATCCCAAACCGGGTAGGATTCCTGCGGATTGTAGTGCCAGTTTTCGATGAGAATTTCTTCGGTGATTCCGGTCTCGCGGCAGTTCGCTTCTTTTTTCCCTTTGAGGCCGGGAACGCCGTTAACGGTCACGCGCATTTCGCTCGAGGCATTTCCGCCGAGTACCGGGCGATCCTGCACCAGCACGGTTTTTGCACCGGTACGGGCTGCGGCGACGGCCGCCGAAATACCGGCCATTCCCGCACCGATCACCGCGACGTCGTAAGTCAGCGTCAGTTTACGGGTCGGCAGACCTTTTTTGCCCGAAGCCATGAACCAGCCGTTATCGGTAACCCGCTGCCCGTTTTCATTCGTCGGGGCGGCGGCATCGCCATTCATTGAAATAAGTCCAACTGCGCCGGCGGTTGTGGCGGTTGTTTTAAAAAAGCTTCTGCGTTTCATGCGGATCCTTCTGCCGTTCATTTAAGCATCAATTAATGTAGTCTTTCTGCGATGCACCAAATAGGCGGGGTTTTGCTAAAAACATACGCTATTTCTCCACGTGCACTTTTTTGAACATGCTTTGATAGGCCATGCTTTCGTGACCGTGCAACGGCAGGGTTTTAATAACGAACCAGTACGCGTCGCCGGGGTTCAGCGGCCCGACGTCGTACGTCAGCTCCATCACCCCTTTCGGTTTCAGTCGCTGCTGCAACGGCGGGAATTTCCGGCGCGTTGCAACGTGCTCCATTTCCACAAAAACGTCCGACGTCTGGCGGCACTCAAATTCCACCTCAAAAGTGATTTTTCCATCGGCCGGAATCACGTCGGGGAACGTGTGGCGGATAATGCCTTCTTTATTGGGTTCGCCCCAAACGTGAAAATCGGGGTCTTTAAAGCGGGCAAGTCCCGCTGACGTTGCCACCATTCCGGCATAAAACTCGTTTCCAAATTCCACGGTTGTTTCGCCTGCCTTTTCCCAGTTCATCCGGTTGCTGGATGAAATGTATGCCGTAATATTGCTGCCCCGTTTTTCGAGCCGGAGCCAATACGGCGTGTTCAGTTTTTTCTGAGTTACCGCATTGCCGCTTTTTTCAAAGGCAAATCCGCCGGGTCGCGAAATGGATGCAAATACAGACTGCGCATCGGAATCGAGGCTTTTGCGGAACATCAATCCGGCTTGAATCGGTTCGGCGGAAATATCGTGCGAAAGCACCTGCACCGTTGCGGAAACATCGCCCGACATTTTCTGATACACAAAACGGACGCTCTCTTTTCCGGCGGGCGCTTTAACGCGGAGCGTATTGAATTCGGCCTCAAACCCGGTGTTTCCCGGTTGATCGGTTTCCCCGAGATCAACGGATTGCCACGGGGAAGGGGGCGGTGTTGCGTCGGCCGTTTTGTGTTCGTTGCGAACCAGTTCAGTGATGTGTTTATTGAACGCTTCGCCGTCGAACGGAACGACGACAATTTTACTGCCGTTGTTGTCGTTTCCGGCATCCTGCCCTTTATGCACGTCAATCACCGAAAAATTAAACGCTTTCACCAAGCCGTTTTCCGTGTAAACGGTGGGGCGCTGAACGGTGTACCACTCATTTACGGTGCCGTCGGTGTAGCGAAAAATATGCTTATCTTTGTGATAAGCCAGCCCGCGCACTTTCCAGTTGTGAATACCGTCTTCGGATGTCAGGTGATAGGTTTCATCTTTGGCATAATGGTTCACGACAATGTGGTAAAGCCCGTCGCTGTACCAAACCGTTGGATCTTCATTTTTAAACTGCGGAATACCCGGAACATTGCGCCACGCTTTGTTGGCCATAATTTTATATGGCCCCAAAATACCGGTTTCGCTGATCATCGGGGCGCAGTTGCGGGCGATAATCATATAGCGTCCGTCGGGGCGGGTAATCACCATCACGTTGGCCATGTGCCCGACCGTTCCGGCGCGAACCGCACCGAAATCCAGCTCGTCATAGCGAGCCAGCGCGGCATAAAAGCCATTGGGGTCAATTTGAATTTCACCGAGGTATTTCCACGGGCCGTACGGCGAATCGGAAACAAACACATCGCCCGGAGTCACTTCGCTTGAAACCAACGCATAGCGGCCATCGGTCATTTTTAAACCGATCACATTGCCGCCAAGGCCATCCTTCCATTGCGGCCAGGTTTCACCGAGATCCTTATACGGCCCCAGCAGATTTTCACTGATTGCGTGCATGCCTTTTGATTCGATGTTCCAGCCTTTGCTGTGATCCGCGGTCTGGGTCCAGCGGCTGGCATACATGTGATATTTTCCATCTTTGTCTTTGACGATGTTTCCATCCCAATAGCACCAGTTTTCCAGTTTTGGATCTTCAAGCCCGTTATTCACATCGCGCGGCAAAACACACGCTTCGCCCCAAATACCCTCCGAAATAAGTTCGCCCTGCGGCTCCATCGGCAGGAAAAAATCAACCAGTGTTTTCCCGTTTGGATTTGTGTCAGCAGAAACAACCAAACCGGAACCGAACAGGATAGATAGCATTAGTCCAACTTTTTTCATTTTTTGTTCCCGGGTTTTACATATTCAAGGCAGTTGATTTTACCGTCGTCGGAAAAGGAGATTTTGTCGAAGCAGACGGAGCGGCGTTTGCCGTCGTTGGATAATGTTTTGTCGTGATAAAAAACATACCACTGTCCTTTGTATTCAACCAGCGAGCCGTGGCTGGTGCCCGCGCCGGACGGCGTCATGACATCGCCCTGAAATTGATAGGGCCCCATCGGCGCGTTGGATGTGGCGTAAATCATCGTTGAATTTTTTCCCCAGCCGTTGGAATAAACGAGGTAATAGATGCCGTTGCGTTTAAAGGCCCACGGGGCTTCGCCGTAGAACCCCTTTTCATTTTCCGCGTGGTCTTCGATTCCTTTGATGACAACCGGTTGAATTTCGCCGTCGAGTTCGATCATGTTCTCTTTAAGTTTCACCACGCGCGCATCGCGGCATCCGAAAAACATATAAGCCTGACCGTCGTCGTCCATCAGAATACCCGGATCGATCGGTTCGCGGCCGACAATTTCTTCGCTCCATTTTTTATCCACCAGCGGTTTGCCCAGCGCGTCTTTAAAGCCCGTTGTCGGCTGATCACTTACGGCGACGCCGATCATGGTTTGTTCAACCGGAAAATAGAAATAATACTTTCCATTCCGTTTAACACAGTCCGGTGCCCACGCCTGCTTGCTTGCCCACGAAATATCGTCCAGTCCGAAAAACGCGCCGTGGTCGATCCAGTTCAGCATGTCGTCGGTCGAAAACACATGCCAGTTGAGCATGTCAAAATGCTTGTCGTTGGTTGAGTCGCTCTGATCGTGCGAGGTGTAAACATAAAGGCGGCCGTCAAAAACTCGGGCAGAGGGATCGGCGGTGAAGATATGCCGAACCAGCGGGTTGCCTTCATATTGAAATTTCACCTCTTCAGCAAAGCCTGTTGCGGCCAAAACAGACAGGGCGGCCGGCAGTATTTTTTTCATCATTTCTCCTTTTTTGCAGGCAAGATGCCTGCGATACGTTATGGTGTTCCTCCTGCGAGCGGTTCGGCGAGTTCAATGTCGATGAACCGGAACAGACCGCAGGGAATTTCAATTTCAACCTTTTCGGGGTTTGAAAGATCAACGGTTTCGCCGCTCAAAATATCGGTTGCTTTTACCGGCTTGGCGGTTCGGAATTTAACCGTTGCGGTTTTGTCGGAAGGGTTGATGTATCCGCCGTCAATAAGGGTCAGCCGCAAATGGTTCGGTGCAGTCTGCGCGCAGACCCAGGCCACCTCGCCGGTCACGGTTAGCGGGAGAATCTCAGCGCCTTTAATAATGTCCGCTTCGACGGTTTTATAGAAGGTGTCTGGCGGATTTTTTACGGTTCCGTCGGACGAAATATAACTGCGCCCGTCGGTGATGTATTCTTTTAAGCGCCCTTTATAAATCGGGTGCAGATGGTCCTCGAGTTTTCCGCGTACAGCTTTTGGGTCGGCGAACGTTCCGGTTTGCGGCGGAGTCATCATGACGATGCCGTTTTCAAACGGAGGGAGATAATTCAGTCGGCGTTCTTTCACGTTTGCGGCATAGCGGGAATAATCCCATTCTGTGTTCGGGGCGCCGGGCCAACTGCCGTTGAGCCGACCGAATACCATCGGGTTTTCATCTTCGGTTTTCTGGTCGAAGAAGCTCATCCATTTCACGTTGTTGCCGGTTTCGAGAAAACGTTCGTCGGGCTCAGTCATACCGAGGTGAATAGGGGAGAGGCTGACCAGTTCGTTGCGGGCGGGGACATAAAGCGCGCCTTTGGCAATCAGCTCCCAAAGGAAGGACATGTAATCCTGATCCACAGCAAAGTTATCCAGATAAGTCGCGCCGCAGGAAATGTTATAAATCATCTGCCGCAGAAAATGGTTGGGCAGTTCCTGATGGGAAAACTGGCGGGTGCGGTCAAAACTGGTGTTGTCGCGCGCGCAGCGTGCGCCCCACTGATTAACACAGCCGCTGGTCCAAATACCCATTCGTGCGGCGACGGACTGTTCCATCGTTTTATCGGTGGTTTCTTCGAGTGCCGGAATGAAAACATCGGCGAATTTTCCGGAAACCAGCCCCGACCACATCGGCAGATACACGATGCCGTTCCAGAAGGCGTGTTTGGTGCGGACGAAAATATTGCATCCGGTTTTCTGCGCGGCTTCGGCCATGGGGTAGAAATGGTTTTGCATGACCCACGCGAAGTGTTCGTCGTGCTGTTCCAGTTCGGGGTAAATGGTGACGACCTTCTTGTTTTTTGCTTTGGCCATTTCGAAGATGCGGGTCTGGGTTTTCAGGCTGGTCAGAAAGGGGTCGTTGCCGTGCCCGCCCCAGTAGGCGATGCCCGGCGCTTCATTAAAACGGCTGGCAATTTCGTTGATCATTTCCTCGCTGGTGAGCGCATAGTTTTGCCGCCGATCGCGCCGTTGTTTGTACTCTTCATCAAAGCCGGCACGATCGACGATTTCAACTTTACGCAGATGGGTGCCGTTGAGGAATAGGGGGCTTTTATAGTTCGCTTCGATTTCGGCGATGACCGGGTGCTCGCGGTTGTCGGAGAGGAAGGTGACCGGCGGAACTTCTTTTTCCCATTCCGGTTTGGTGAATGATTTCAGCTGCTGTCGGGCTTTTTCCGTGTTTACCAAAATGGAGGTTACTTTTCCGGGCGGGAGGAGATTTTCATATTCCTTTTTCCAATCCGGATTATTTATGTCGATAAGGTGGACGCAGCTTCCGCCGCTTTGGGTGCTGGCCAGAACGATGAGGTTGGCGTTGTCCGGTTTCCACATGTCGTTATAAGAAAAACGGTTTGCAAGCACTTCGGTGTTGTCGGGGTTCGCTTTGCTGAGATCGGCGGGCGGCAAAAGGATTTTTGAGCCGAAAAGCACAAACAGTTTTTTTTCGCCGCCGTCTTTTATCAGCTCCGACTGCACGACGCGGTAACCGAAGCCGTCGACTTTGCGGCGGAGGTTTTGAATATCAAATTTTTCCTGCCGGGTTTTGCCTATGTCAAAGGTACTGACGTGGGCATCCTGTATCATCGAAGTGGCACCGAATACGATTTCATCTGACCCGTCGGCGTCGAGATCGACGGGGCGGAGATCGCCGATACCGCCTTGCAGTTGCTTGATTTCATAAGGCTTTTGTTCGAGCGGATCGAAGCAGTAAAGGTGGCCGGTTGCGCTGGTGCTCCAGATCACGCCGTGTACGGCAACGGCGTCATCTTTGCCTTTGCGTTTCAGCGGGCGGATGAAATTCGGGACGTGTTTATTGTCGGGCGGTATCCCTTTTTTGCCCCACGGTTTTTCTTTGGAATAGGTTTCCGGCGAAACGGTTTTGATCAGCTCGCCTTCGCCGGAAAGGTAATAGAGGTTCATGTCGTATCCGCCGCAGACAACGTACGGTGTATTTTTTTTGCGGACAACGCAGACCTGATTCATCGGCGCATCGGAGGGCTTGAATTTCCAGAGCAGTTTTCCGGCGGAGTCGAGGCAGTAAAGCGAACCGTCGGCATTGGCGGCTAAAATTTCATCGGAGGAATCACCGGTGATATCGGCGCACCAGAGATCGTGATTCATAAAGCCGGAGAGGTCGTTTTCCCATCCGATCTGCCCCTTTGTTGTAATAGCCAGAATTGCGCCTTCATAACTGCTTCCGACAACAAAGAGCGCACCCTTTCGTTGTGCTGTGCGCACTTTGCTGATGGTGTGGCCGGTGTCGATGCTGGTGATTGCGTTTGCAAAAACATGCGATGCAGTCAGGCCGTAGAAAGCGGTAAGCAGAGGAATCAGTTTATTCATAAATCTCCCGTAAATAACTCGAACTGTTTTACCCTGAAAACCGGATGCAAAAAACTGATCGTATGAACAGGTCGGGGGTGAAAAAGCAAAAGAGCCGCCCTTGGCGGGCGACTCGTTCTGCAAATCGGGGACTATTTATTGACCGCGATTTTCTTTTCCACCGCGGTTTTCTGAAAGCCCGGATTTCTGTTTTCCGTTACGCCGGTTGTGTCGGCGGATTGGGTGATGTTCAGCGTGCCGGAGAACCCGTTGGCGGTGTTGTTTTCAATCACAACGTTGTCGCAGTATTCCAGCTTGACGGCTTCGCCTTCGGCGGCTTTCGGGTAGTAATCATCAAAGATCATTTTATTGCCGGCGATTTTGAGGCCGCTGACCGAACGGGCTTCAACCATGTGGCCGTTAAAACTTTTAATGGTGTTATTTTCGAAGATGATGTTTCGGTGGTAGTGCCCTTCGCCGAAATACTGCTCGCTGTTCAGCAGCGGGGAGGCGAGCAGGGGATAGTTGTTGCCAACCTGAAAACCGATGTTGACGAATTCATTGTTGCGGATGATGACGTCCTGCACCGCGCCGGATTCGTACCACTTGTTATTATCGCCTTCGATGAGGATTCCGTTCATCTGGGAAGAGAGGTAGTTGTTTTCGATCAGCACCTTTCCTTTGGTGGTTACCAGAATGCTGCGCGCGCGGTTTTCGCGTACGATGTTGTTGCGGAAGATCAGGTCCGGATTCCAGGTGAGGTTTTCAACCGACATGACTTCGGGCATCTCTTCGGGTACTTTTTCGACGCTCAGCACAAAGCGGTGTTCGTTGAGGATTTTAATGCCGGTAATGGCGGTTTCATAAAAGGGCAGAACGGTGCTGCGGTTCATCAGCGCAATTTTATCGCCCGGTCCGCCGAAAATAAGGCCCCATTGCTGAAAGTGGCTGATGTCGCAGAGGAACTGATTTTCACCCATATATTCAACCACCGGAACATAGGCGCCGTGCACGTTGATGGCGTCGTCGAGCATATGTTCGAAGGTGCAGTTTTCCACTTTGATCAGCCCTTTGCAGCCGATGAAATGGGTGGCGTCCGCGCGGGTTGAAACGACGCGGTCTTCCGCCGAGGTGACATTCATTCCGTTGAGTTCAATGTTTTCTGTACGCTCGACAATCAGCCCCATTCCGCCGGCGTCGTATACGGTTACATTTTCAATTTTCAGGTCTTTTGAATTGGTGACGTGAATGGCCGGGCAAAGGCGGCTGGTGGGATGGACGCCGTACATGACGAGAATGGAGCCGACCGGGGGCGATTCGGTTTTGAAGCACTTTTCGAGCTTAACCCGATTGGGCGCAGGTTTGGAGGCTTTCACCGGCTGCCATCCGTTGACGGTGTAGCGTTCTGTGTCATAAATCGGCGCGCGGGTTTTCGGATCCCAAACCATATTTGAACCGATCGGGTCTTCCTGCCCCATGCGGTTGAAAATCAGCTGCCCGTGTTTGATTTGATGGGGGTATTTTTCCGGATCAATTTCAAAAATAGCGGTCTTTTTTTCGACATCGCGTTCAATGCACTTCATTTCCGCGTGGAAGGATTGCGCCCAATCAATGGAAAAGTTTTTCAGCACAGCGCCGTTAACGCTTTCGAGGGTGAAGGGGACGACGCGGCCGTGCATCATGAAAAGGGAGCCGTTTCCTTCAATGGTGATATTGGTGTGGCCGAAGAGGGGGAAGATCATCCGTTTGAGACCGTTGTCGTGATTTGAAACCGGGCGGTATTTTTCAACGGCGTTTTCGGCATGGAAATCATACCGCCCTTTCGGGAAGCTTAGCGTAACGTTTTCCTCGTTTTTGACCGACTCGATCAGGCAGTTCAGTTCGTACGTCGCGTCTTTACCGGGCAAAATTCCGTGATCGGCAACATTGATGACTTTTGCTTCCGCCGCCATCAGCGGAATGAGCGCCAACAGGGTAATAAAGGCTTTATTCATCGTTTCGGTTATCCCTTCAAAAAAATCCGTTTTCCCGGGGTTCGATTCCGGCTTCTCCGTTCCAAATAATTCAGGAACACAGTTGTTAATACCGGGTAATTTATACGCGTAAGCCGGACGGAGTCTCTATATTGTTTTACGCATTTAAAATACGAAATTCCGCCAGTGGCGTAGCGAAATGCCCGGCAGAAAAACGTGCCAACCGGGTCTGGTTTGGCGAAAATCCGCATATATTTTGTGCAACAGACAATAGTATGTCTTGTTAATCGGGTGTATATCTGGGATTTATAAGAACATTAACAAAGCATGGTGGCACTTCTCGTGCTCGATATATGGCGTTTGGTTTGAGGTGTATGATGAAAAAAAATGTTTCAAAGAAAACGGCCGGTGTTTCTAAAGGGGCTCCGAGCGGCTTTATTATCAGTCTAATTGTCCACATCGCGGCATTCCTGCTCGCCGGTCTTTTTGTTGTTTTCACAGTGGTCCAAAAAGAAGAGCAGAAATTTGAACCGCCAGCCCCGGTTAACCGGCCGAAAATGAAACTGAAAAAGCCGAAGGTAAAGGTCAAAAAGCAGTCGAAACCGAAAGCGACCCAACGCATCGTCACCAAAGTAAAAAAGGCCAATATGCCGGATATCCAGCTGCCGGAACTCAGCGGGATCGGCGACAGTCTCTCCGGCGGAGTCGGCGGATTTGATATGATGCCGGATCTGGGGGAAGTTACCCTTTTCGGCGGGGGGCAGACGATAGGAAATGACTTTGTTGGAACATTTTATGATTTTAAGCGGGATCGTCAGGGGCGTCCGAATTCCATGGATGAAACCAAGTTTGTGCAAGAGGTGACCAAGTTTGTTTCAAGCGGATTCAAAACGTCCGTCCTTTCCAAATATTACCGTTCACCGAAAACGCTATATGCCACCGCCTTCATGATTCCTCCGGTTCGTTCGCAGATTGCGCCGGCCGCCTTCGATGAAGCGGATACGCTGGGTTATGCGTGGATGGTTCATTATAAGGGGCAGTTGGTTTACCCGGAGGATGTCAAAATCCGTTTCTGGGGCATGGGCGACGACATTATGGTGATCAAAGTTGATGGAAAGACCGTGCTCAATGCCTGTTGGCCGGAAGGCGAATGGGGTTCCTATGCCATCGGCGGAAACTGGATCAGTTCGGCAAAAAATGATTTTCGGTTCTATCTTGGAAACAATCTGTCGCGCGGCGGAGATGTGATCACGCTGAAGGCCGGCGAACCGAAAAATATGGAGATAATTATCGGCGAAACTCCCGGCGGTCAGTTCTGTTCCATGCTCACGGTTGAAGTGATTGGAGAGGAATATCCAAAAAACCGACAGGGCGGACCGATTTTCCCCATTTTCAAAACCACCGAACCTTCACTGGAACTGCAGGATGCAATCTTCAGTACGATGGTTGAAGATGAAGCGGATGTTTTGGGAGGCCCCGTTTTCCGCGACTATAAACTGAATCCGATCGATGCCGTGGCGAAAACGGAAGACCCCGTTGAACCAGCCCCGGCGCAAAAGTCGGCCATGCGGATTTGGACAACGGTTTCCGGTGAGCAGCTTGAGGCCGAATATGTCGCCACCGTGGGGGATAAAGTGACGTTGAAACCCGCTCAGGGAAGGCAGAAAAAGGTGCCGCTTCGCGACCTGATTCCGGAGGATCTGGAATTTATCGACCTTTCCAATCCGCCCGATTTTGATCTGAATTTCATTAAATTGAGTAAGGGTATTCTGGACCGTTATCCCCTTTCTCCGATGGAGTTGCAGTGGAGTTCCGAGGTGCCCCGCGTGAACGATTACACCTTCGGTGCAAAGGTGAAGCAGACCACGGCCCGGGTATACGATCATGAATTAACACTGGAATATTTCGCCATCGCGAATGAAACACTGGGGAATAAATATATTCTGGTGGATCGTCAGTCGGCGGCCTTTACCCCGACCAAGGAAAACGACCGTTCCTTCTCTTTCACCAATCCTAAACCCATTGAGTTCATGGAATATAATCTTGATGATTCAAAGCGAGGTAAAACGTTTGCCGGCAGTTTGGTAACGCTTACGGATAAGCGCGGCGTTGTGATTGCCCATTATGCTTCAAACCCCTGGCTTTGGGATTATGTGGATAATCTTAAAAAACTCCCGGTGGGCAGTTATATGGATGAGACCTGCACGCGCGTACGCCCCAGTTCGCCCAAGCCAACGCGGTATTAATGGTGTGGGCGGAACTCGCGGGTTTTATCCTGCCTTTAAAAACATCGTCTCTTGAACCAGTCACGGGCATCGGGCTGGGTTGAGTCGGGGAAAATTTTTCCCGTTCTTTCAGTGAGTCCGCTTGTGACGACGGGCGCATTTGTGCACACAGATTGCGCTTACGGGCGTATTTATTGCGAATCTCTTCCCGCAATATTTCTATAAAAAGGATAAGTGTGTTCCGACGATGGTTGTGCCCGGTTTTCTCTGGGTGGATGCGGAAGATTTTGAAAACTACGGCGGGTGGTCGATGGATACCCAGTTTGTGCCGCAAATGGGTTCGCCGTATCTGCTGGCAACGGGAATCGGGGTTCCGGTCAATGACGCGGTCACAACGGTTCATTTTGACGAAGGCGGGCAATATAAGCTTTGAATGCGTACCCGCAACTGGCTGAAGTCACACAGTCCGGGCAGTTTTAAAATCAGCCTGAATGGGCGCGATGCGGAAAAGGTGTTCGGGCAAGCCGACTTTGAAAAATGGGGCTGGGAAGACGGCGGTGTTTTCAATCTGAAAAAAGGCTCAACTGAAATACGGCTCAAAGATTTGACGGGTTGGTACGGGCGGGTTGACGCGCTGATTTTTACCAAAGACACCGCTTATATTCCGCCGACAGAATTGGCCGCCTATAAAAAGGAGCTGGCCCGTTTAACCGGCAGTTCCACTGCGGTTGAAAATATCGGTGAATTCGATGTGATCGTGGTCGGCGCCGGGGTGGCCGGAATTAATGCCGCCATTTCTTCTGCGCGTACCGGCGCAAAAACGGCGCTCATTCAGGATCGCCCGATGATCGGCGGAAATAACAGCCTCGAACTCGGCGTTGTGGTTTCCGGCCCGGCCAACCCCGGCAAACCGAACATGCGCGAAAGCGGGCTGAATCAAGAAATCGGCCGTATCCGCGCGTGTATCAAAAACATATTTCAGAACTACAGCAGCAACTGCTGAAAGATGATCAGTTTATTCTCGGACTGAAAAATGAGGATCAATCGATACGGGAAAAAAACAGTGCCGCAGTGGCTGGAATTGGACTTCGGCGGCGTCAAATCTTTCGATACCGTCTACCTGACTTTCGACACCGACTTGAACGATGTACGCCATTGCTCGTGGAAGTTTAAAGACAGCGAACGTATGGTTCCGGAATCCGTGCGGGACTATTCGGTTGAATACTTCGACGGCAAAAAATGGGTTAACCTCATTGATGTAACGAATAACTACCAGCTCCGCCGAATCCATCGCTTCCCGCAGGTGAAAGGTTCAAAACTGCGGATCACCGCGAACCAAACCAACGGTGATAAATCCGCCCGCATCTTCGAAGTCCGTGTTTACGATGAATAAAGCGGCTACTGTTTTATGCCATCAATGATGAGGTTTTGAACATCGTCAAAATGAACCGCCGGTCTTTCATCGGGATTGGCGGTTTTCATTTGGACATTGTCGAGGGTTAGTCCGTCAACGTGGCGGGCATAAATTCCGTGGGCGGGAACGGCAGCGCCGAGGCGGCTGTATTCCGGCCACCAGCCTTCTAAAACATCAACGGTGAATTCTTTCAGTTTGTTGTCCGCATCGGCTTTTGTTCCGCCTCCACCGGTTGTCATTCGAATATCACTGATCATAATCTCCTCAATCGGATGGCCGGGCATTCCGGTGATGACTATGGCGGAATCTTTGCCGCAGGTTGACGAATCAATTTGAATACCGTTAAACACGAAACCTTTCATTTGATTCATCGGCTGAAGTTCTCCTTCCGGTGTGTCAACACAGCAGCGCTGCTGGCCAAACGTCATAAAAACAGGGCGGGGGACATTGCTCATGACTAAATTGGAGAAGGTCATGTTTTTCATCGCGCCGCCTTCGCATAGCTGAATTTTCAGGCCGGCATCTTCAATATCTCTGAACACACAGTTGTTCACCGTTACGTTTTCAAAATCGCCGAGTGAAAGCAGTCCGATTCGAATACCGGCCCATTTGCTGACGAAGATACAGTTACTGATGACCACATCGCGGCAGGGTTTGTCTTTGCGGGAGGATTGCAGGCAAATGGAATCGTCGGAGGTATCGAACGAACAGTTGCTGACGCGCACCTTTTCACATCCGTCAAAGTCGAGGCCGTCGCCGTTATTGTTTACGCGGCTCGAAATCGAAATGCCGTCAACCACGATATCGTTGCAGTAGAGCCAGGCAGAGGTCCACGCGGCGGGATTTTTCAGCGTGATGTCGCGCATCCGGATGCGGGAGCAGTTGACAAAACGGATCAGCATCGGACGTCCGGTTTTCTGTGTGAAATTTTTCCAGTATCCGTTTCCGTCGATCTCGCCATTCCCATCAATGGTGAAGCCGTGAGCATCGCGCGCAAAAATCAGGCAGCGATCCATGTGCGGTTCGTTTTTGTACATGTTTTTATGGGTGTCGGGCGCAAAGTGGCTGATATCCGGCGATGCGGTCAGTTTAGCTCCGGCGGCAACGTGCAGGGTTACGTTGTCTTTCATGTAAATGGTGCCGATCGTGTAATCGCCTGCGGCAACGAGTACTGTCCCTCCGCCGTTTGCCGAAGCAGCATCAATCGCTTTCTGGACGGCTTTGGTGTTGAGTGTTTTTCCGTCGCCGATTGCGCCGTATTCCCGGATGTCGTGCATGAAATTTTCTCCAGCATATATATTCAGGCAAATCAGGATTTGGAGGGCGAGGCTCTGTCCGAGCCGTTTTTTGTGGCTCCGACGAAGCGTCGCCCTCCAGCTATTCAACCGGTATTCGTCAATCTTCATTCGGCAATCTCCCTAGTCCCATTTACGGTAGTGGGTTTTCAGCTCTTCGTCGCCGACGATCACCGTGGCGGGCGGGGTGTCAATATCACCCTTGGCTTCGGCGACCAGCTGTTTGCATTTTTCACGGAGTTCGGCGGCGATTTTTGCATACTTCGGATTGTTGATCAGATTGTCGGCCTCGTACGGATCAACGGCCGTGTGGTAGAGTTCTTCGTAGACCGGCTCTTCTCCTTTGATGGTTGCGGTGAGCGATGCGGCGTAGTCGTCGGTCCGCTGCTGCGACCATTTATACCAGTCGCTCTGCGGGGTCTGTGCGCGGATTTTGCGGTTGTCGTTTTTGAAGTAGCGAATGTAGCGGTATTCGGCGGTACGGACGGTTTCGCAGCGCGGGTTTCCGAAGATGGTGGACCAAAGATTTTCGCCGAATGCGGCATCGCGCCACTCAACATTTTCACCGCGTACCAGCGGCGTCATGTCGGCGCCCTGCATGGTTGCGGGGATTTCAACGCCGGCGAGGCTGAGAATGGTGGGGGCGATGTCGATCGACTGAACCAGCTGTTTTAGGCGCTGCCCGCCTTTTTCGCGCGGGTCATAAATCACCATCGGAATTTTCATGCAGGTTTCGTAGCAGAGCGATTTGCCGCCGAGTCCGAATTCGCCGTTGAAAAGGCCGTGGTCGGAGGCGAAAATTATGACGGTGTTTTCGGCAACACCCAGTTCGTCAAGTTTTGTGCGCAGATGGCCGAGCATACGGTCGATGCCGGTGACGGCCTGCATCACGCGAACCATGCGTTCACGGGTTTCTTCTTCATCGGCGACCCAGTTGTAGCCGTCCTGCCGCAGATCCTGCAAGAGGATGTCGTTCGGCAGTTTGTTTTCTTTGAGGTCTTTTCCGGCAACCCAGTATTTCGGCAACGGCATGGTTTCTTTGATGTCGCGATAGGTTGTCCGATAAAGCTCGTCGTCGGTCGGTTTCATTTTCATGCGTTCCATACTGAACCCGTGCGGCAGGTTAAGGCAGATGGAGAGCGCAAAGGGTTTTGATGCATCGCGTTTGTCGAGAAACTGCACGGCATTTTTCATGAAGGCTTCGTTGGAGTTTGGGTCGAGAAAGGCGAGGGCTCCTTCGGTTACGATTTCGGCCTGCGTGTCTTCTTTTGAGTTATCGAAGATTTCGTGGAATTCTTTGGGATAAAACCCGATGTGGTGGTGGCCGGCATACCAGTAGTCGAAGCTCTTTTCCATAAGGCCGGTAAGGTAGCCTTTGTCGCCGATGGGTATATGGTTTTTCCCGACGTAGCCGGTGAAGTATCCGTTTTCACGAAGTAGCACAGGATAGGCGTTTGCCCACGCTTCGGCGGACATCGATGTGCCGGAGTTGAAGTTGATGCCGTGTTTGCGCTCAAACTGCCCGAGCATGTAGCAGGCGCGGCTGGGGGTGCAGATGGCGGAGGTGACGTAGGCCTGTTCAAACACGGTGCCGTCCGAAGCGAGCTTGTCGAGGTTGGGGGTTTTACCGCTTTTCTGCCCCATAAAGCCGACGGAGTCCCAGCGCTGGTCATCGGACAGGATGAAAATAATGTTGGGTTTTTCTGTCTGGGGATTTTTTGGCGGCGTGATTCCGGCGGCATGTGAGACGGATGCAGAAAGCAGAAGAGCCGTGGTTGCGGCGTTAAATACGGTTTGAATGGTTTTCATGAAATATGCCCTCGATTTCTGTGTTTAGTGACGCCCAAAGATTAATCATTCAACGTCCGGGTTATGCAATGCTTAAGCTGCCTCTTTCCGGCGGAGGAATAACCCTGATCTTTTGGATAGATGGTGGAAAAAGAGGGAGTTGAATAATTTATCGATGAATCAAACAGGGGGGCGGAATAATCATGTCGAAGAGAGTGACCATTTGTGATGTTGCCGCAAAGTGCGGCGTTTCATACCAAACCGTCAGCCGGGTGTTGAACGGGCGGATTGATCTGCATAAAAAAGCGACCGTGCGAAAGGTTCAGGAGGCGGCGGTTGAACTGGGGTATATTGCCCGCAGCGAAAACAGGAAAATCCGCCGAAGCAGGGCGTCGCGCTCAATCGGTGTTGTGCTTGATCTGACGCTGGATCGGTGCGGGCTGGATTTCTGCCGCGGTGTTCAGGCGGAACTGATCCGCCGCAATTATATGCCGATTATTTTGTCATTCGATTCGGAAATTCCGGCGGAAGAACTGGTCGGTATTCTGTCGGAGCGCGAGATCGAAGGCATCATTATCCGCCCCGGTTCCGGCAATCTCAGCGCACTGGAAAAGGCGGTAAAAAAGAGCGGGTTTCCGGTAGTGAGTTTTGATGATCCGTTATCCGGCATCGGGGTTTTTGACCATATTGTTTCTGACGATGAGAGCGGCCTTCAGTCCGGTATTTCGTTTCTGCTGGATGAGGGGCATCAGCGCTTTGCCGGAATCTTTACAAACGGCAAAATTATGGTTCGACGTCGCCGGCTTTTTGAACGGGTTATGGCCGGCTTCGGCGAAAGTCCTCAGTTTCTGAACATTTGGGATTTTGAAGACGACCGTGCAAATGAACGGATGGTAATGGATCTGCTTCAGCAGGAATCAAAACCGACCGCATTGGTTGTCGGCGGCGATTTTATGTTTCCGGCGGTTTGCAGCGCCGTCACCAAGCTGGGATACCAAATGCCGAATGAAATCTCCGTGCTGGGATTCTGCGAAGGAATCACCTCCTGTTATCCCGTATCGGTTCTGCAGCAGGACGGATTCAATATGGGGATACAGGCGGTTCAGCTGCTCATCAGCCGGATCGAAGCATCCGGCAGAACCCTGCCGCCGCGCGAACTGCGCTTCGAATCGCGCTTTGAATTCAACGGCGCGGCTCCGGCCTTCGCCTGATTATTAAACCCGCCTCATATTCAGCACTCCGGCTTCACTCGAAAAAATTGCGCCCCGAAAACAAATTCGGATTGAAAGTAGTTTATTTCTTC
>QKFE01000093.1 GCA_003252225.1 Kiritimatiellales bacterium
CCCTGTTTAACTTTCTCTTCATATTCAGCCCGGTTTTTTTCTGAATTCGAACGGGCGGCATCCACCTTGGTTTGAAAACCGGACGGTATCTCTTCAACCCGGCCGTTAACGATGAACACCATCACGACGCCATACGAAAGCACCTTTTTCTTGCCCATCATCATCGTACCCGTAGGCTGGCCCGCCGCGGCAATAAATTCCTCCTCCGTCATACCCGCTTTCAGAACAACCGGACTGGTCTCCGGCTTGGCGGGTTCGACCTTCGGCGCCGCCTTCTTTTTTTCCGCCGGAGCGGGCGCCTTCTCGACAACAGGAGCTGGTTCGACAACCGGCAGCTCTTCAGCCTTTTTCCCGCAGCCGGAAAAAAAAGCCAGCATCAGCACCACTGCAACGTATTTCATAGAATCCTCTTTTCTCCCTGATTCACACCACTTGTAAAAACCCTAAGAACCGCTGGCGGCTCCGTCAAAGCAAAAGCTTAGCACAAAGCGGGCCATTCTATTACCACCGTTTTTTCGCAACGCCGGACTTGATTGTGTACGATCGTTCAGTTACAAATACCGCCACAAAAAGGAACCGCCGACATGCCGAAAAAAATAGACCTGTCTGAAAAAATCGAACAGCTCCGCCTCTTCTTCCGGCAGGAAGGCCGCCCCCCAAGCTATGCCGAAATGGCCGACCTTTTCGGCTACCACTCCAAAAACGCCGTGTACGGCCCCGTCAAACAACTCATTGAACTCGGCTTCCTCGAAAAATCCGGCAACGGTCAAATCCTCTTCACCGGAAAACTCACCGGCGCCGTCAAACTGTGCGGAACAGTACAGGCCGGCTTCCCCTCGCCCGCCGAAGAAGAATACGCCGATACCATCAACCTCGACCAATACCTCGTCCGCCGCCCCGAATCCACCTACCTGCTCACCGTCAGCGGCGACTCGATGATCGACGCCGGCATCCAGCCCGGAGACCTCGTTCTCGTCGAAAAAGGCGGCGCACCCAAAAAAAACGATATCGTCATTGCGCAGGTTGACGGTGAATGGACCATGAAATATTTCGGTCAGGACAGTTCCGGCATTTACCTCGACCCCGCCAATACAAACTATCCCCGCATCCGCCCCGAACAAACCCTCACCATCGGCGGAATCGTCCGCGCCGTCGTCCGAAAATATACCGCTTAAAGGAACCCGAAATGAAAACACACAAACACAAAACGCAAACCTATGCCGCACTCCACTCCTGTCTCGAAGCCTACTACGGCGAAAAACGCCCCGTCTTTCACCCCCGAAAACCCGACTACCGCGAACCCGAACAGGGCTTCCGAACCGTCCCTTTTCAGTCCTGCCCCCTCCGCCTCGACTACATGAGCCGCCGCAAAAACAGATCCCTGATCAGCCGATTTATTGGGTAAAAACAGATTGAGCTAAAAGTATCACTAAAGTAGCATTTGCTCATGAAAACAGAATTAGTAACCACGCTGAAAAGACAGGCAACGCAGATCCTTTCCGACCTCCACCGCTCGGGTGAACCCGTTTTAATCACCGAACACGGGAAACCTTCTGCTTATCTCGTCGATGTTGACTCATTTGAGTTTATGCAAAGCCGAATGAATGTTTTAGAAGGCATTGCAAGGGGCGAGCGGGCAATCTTAGAGGGAAGAACCTGCACGCAGGATGAAGCCAAAAGAAAGCTGGAAAAATGGCTGACCTGATTTGGGCGAAACCCGCTCTGATGGATTTAGATGAAGTTGCAGAATATATTGCCATCGACGATCCTCCCGCAGCAGCCAATTATGTCCAAAAGGTTTTTGACCGGGTTGAGCGGTTAGCAACCTATCCGAACTCAGGCAAGCGGCCCGAGGAACTGCCCCGCACCCCCTATCGGGAAATAGTCGTTCCGCCATGTCGGATATTTTATCGAGTCGAAAATGACACGGTGTATATTTTGCATGTCATGCGCGCCGAAAGGTTACTCCACTCC
>QKFE01000177.1 GCA_003252225.1 Kiritimatiellales bacterium
ATTAGCGCCTGATGTGAGGCCAGTTAATGGAGAGTCTTTTGTATTCACTGAGTTTTCGGGTCGACCGCAATGCTTCCTCACGCCGGAACAATTAGTATACGAACTTCAACTTGCCGGATTTACTCCTGAACCGGAATTTGCGATCACCGAATACGAACCGATTAACGGGAAAAAACCGGCCATTCTCGAAGCCATATTTCGCCGTCAAATTTGAAGGAAAGAATTAATCGCCGAGAGTGCTGAGAACACTGAGATTTGAAAAAGAATTTCTCGCTGAGGCGCAAAGAGCGCAGAGCAAGAATTAAAATGGGGCAACTGCTGGGTGCGGAAATGTAAGCACGCCGGAAATGACTGAAAAATAAGGACGGAATGAGTGGATTGCTGGTGATCGAGTAGGTCGCCGAAGGGAAATCCAGAGTAGATTTTTGGAATGAGGATCACGGAAACAGGTGAAATTGCACGATCAGGGTGCGTTGGAACCGCCGTTCGTTTTGAACGGGAGGTGCTGAGTTGCTGGTGATCGGGCAGAGTTTAAGCCGCGCGTTCGTACCACGCGAGTACGCCGCCGAGGCTCTCGTGCCGAACGATTTTGCCTTCGCTGGTGGGCGTAAAGTCGGGACGCAGGATGTTGTTCCCGATATCTTTTCCCTGATGCGGTCGCTCGTTGTTATAGTACTTCAACCATTGCCGGTTGATGTAGTCAAGCTGGGCAAGGCTGAAGCAAATAAAGTGGTTCAAACATTGGGCTTTGGTTGTACCGATTACGCATTCACAAAAGGCATTGGCCTGTGGCGAGCGTGGCGGAATTTTGACCAGTTTAACCTTCTCGGTTCGCCAGAATTTTCGGAACATTTTACTGAACTTTTTGTCGCGGTCATGGATCAGGTACTTGGGCGTAACACCGATTCCGTCGAGCCACATCGCCGCACTTCGAATCTGAATTTTAAGCCACTGATCATCGGGATTAAACGTGGGCGGCGTCATGAAAATCCGGCGACTTCCGAGGTGAATGAAAACCAGCACGTAGGCGTCGAATTTCCCGAAAAGCGTGTAAATCGGTTTGGTGAAATAGTCGGTGGCAATCAGCGATTCCATGTTGGCTTTAATAAAATCCGACCACTCAATCGGAGGCGTGGTTTTGCTTTTTTGCGGCGATGGTTTATGCCCCGTCCGTTTAAGAATATCGCGGATGGTCGTCAGGCCAATTCCAATGCCCAGCTTCTTCAACTCACCCAAAATCCGTTTGTAACCCCACGCGATGTTTTCAGAGGCCAAGCGGACAATCAGCGCAACGATCTCCTCTGCGGTTTCCGGTCTTCCGGAAGCGTTTGTTTTTCCTCCCTTTTCCGGTTTCGGCGACAACCAACGGCGGTAGGTTTTCGGCTTAACCACCTTCATCACATCCGCGACATCGTGGTCGATTTTGGCCCCCAAACGCAGCAGTTCCGCCCGCTCGTCCGGAGTCGGGATAATTCGCGGATCATCAATGCGATCTCGAAGCATTTGAATCTGATAGAGCAACAGCTGAATCTTCACGTCATATTTCGACAGAAAACGATGCTCCAAGAGCGTGAAAACCACCTGAAACAGGTTAAATCGACCGCCAATCCTCTTTTTGCCCATACTCATTCAATCCCGCACAAAATCAACAGCTTACGAGAGGTGCATACATTTCCGCACCCTTGTGAAATCACGAAAAGCGGGCATAATACGGATTCCGGCGAATCAGGACGATCAAAACCTCAGCATTGCGATGTTCGGACACGGTTTTCCGGGATGAAAGCGGCGAGCAAAATATCGTTTACAACCCGTCCGAAAAAACGGAGAAAGGAAATCGGGCTTAATAGACTTCCTTTTTCGATTTTGCGTGCGGCGTGATAAATGTGTTGTAAACGACTTTAAATCAGCGGATTGCGGAGACGAAGAATTCCGGAGAACGGTTGTGTTTTCACGACGCACCCTCCAAGTCGCGA
>QKFE01000056.1 GCA_003252225.1 Kiritimatiellales bacterium
TAACCGCAAAATGAATCCGGCTTTGCAGATAGGCGCAGACTTCATTCACCACATTTTCATACACCGGGTTCTGCTGCATCGTCTGCGGCGTTCCCTGTTTGTGCATCAGCACCACACCGGCTTTCGTTTCAGCCGCAACACCGGCCATTTTTTCATCCGCTTCGAGCGCCGAAATATCGTTGATAATCTGCGCCCCCGCTTCGATCGCCTGCCGGGCGACTTCCGCCTTTGTTGTATCAATGGAAATCAGCACATCCGAGTGTTCGCGGATTTTCAAAATCACCGGAATGGTCCGCTCCAGTTCGTCTGCCAAAGAAACCGGTTCCGCGCCGGGCCGCGTCGATTCTCCGCCGATATCAATCACCGCCGCGCCTTCCGCCTCCATTTGCAGCGCCCGCTCGACCGCCGTATTCAGTCCGGCGTGTTTTCCGCCGTCCGAAAAGGAGTCCGGCGTGACGTTCAGAATACCCATCACCGCCGTCTGTCCGCCCAGTTTCAGCACCCGGTCGCGGCACTGCCAGTTATAGATTTTCCGATTCAGCATGTGCGCTTCGTAGCATGTCCGCGGCGGTTTCACAATTCAATGTGTAATCCGTCCCACGGAACGGTGACGGCGTCGCCCAGATAGGTCTGAAGTTCGCGGTGATCCCAGTTGTGCGTGATGTGGGTGATGAAGGATTGTTTGGCTCCGATTTTTTTAAGCTGTTCGGCGCATTGGTCGGTGGTGAAGTGGGTGGGGTGCGGGGAGGGCCGGAGTCCATCGAGAATCACCGCATCGGGTGTTTTCATTAAGGCCAGCGTTTCGGGCGGTATTCCGTTGCAGTCGGGGATATAGGCCAGCCGTTTGCCTTCGGCTTCAATCAGAAACCCGTAAATGGAATCCGGTCCGTGCGAAACGGGAAGAGGCGTAATCCGTGCATCGCCGACAAACACCGGTTCAGTCTGTTCGGTGAAGCGGACGCGCGGGACGCTTTCAAAATTATAGCCTTTGTCGACATAGTCGAATTTCCTGTGCATTTTCGCGATGGTTTCGGGCGAGCCGTAAACGGGGATATGCTGTTCCTGCAGGGTGCTGAAACGCCGGACATCGTCGAATCCGAAAATATGGTCGGCGTGCGGGTGGGTGATGAATACCGCGTCAACGCGCGCGACGCCGTAAGTTAAAACCTGTTCGCGGAAATCGGGCGGTGTATCGAAAATCAGATGCTTCCCGGCGGCGACGACATACAGGCTGCATCGCCGCCGCTTGTTTTTCGGGTTAGTCGATCTGCACACGCCGCAACTGCATCCGATCATCGGGATGCCGTGCGAGGTTCCTGTTCCTAAAAAAGTGAAGTTCATGTGAGGGGAAGTTTTAAGTGGTTAAATGGTTAAGTGGATTTTCTGCCGGAAATCGGTGCCCGTTCATACTTAAAACTTGAAACTTAACCACTTAAAACTCTGTAACACAACAGTGCCGGACGAGGGCTTTGCTGCGCGGAAAAATAATATCAAAGCGCTCGGGCATTTCTTTGGCGGTTTCGAGGGCGGGTTTACAGGCGACGTTGCGCAGGAGGAGGTATTTGGCGGAATATTCCTGCAGCAGCCCGGCAAATTCAACGACCTGCCCTTCTTCGAGCATTTCAACGATCACCTGTTTGCTGAGGTATTTTTCGAGCACCGGTTCGTACGCATTGGGCACGGTGCCGAGCAGGGTGTTGCCGATTTCGCCGACGCGTTTGTCGGCATCGGCGATTTTTCCCATCGGGGTGGTTTTTTTCATGGTGCCGATAATCATGCCGAGGGATTGCGAGACGGCGTCGCGCAGGGTGTTGAAGACATTCCAGAGCCAGCGGCGAAAGCGGCGCAGCAGCGAGGGGTTGGCAATCCGTTTGAGTTCGTTCTGCCACTGTTCGTATGCTTTGGTTCCGGTTTCCGGCGGAGGCTGGAGGATCTGTTTGATGGCGTCGACTTCGGGGGGATACAGCACGTAACTGGCTTTGGTTTGACCGGACGGGTCTTTTTCCGGATTTTCAAAAACCAGTTCCATCGCTTTGGGGTAGGCGATAAATCTCCCCCACAGCCATTTGCCGGACTGCATCAGAATCAATACCGGTTCGCGGTGGAAATATTTCAGGCAGCGGTCGCGCTGCCGTCGCGCAGCGATGGCCGCAACGGTTGCGGCGACAAACAGCAGAAGCAGGGGCAGCCAAAACTCAAGCACAGTCGGATCCTTTCGGTTAAACTGCGCCGAGAATAGGCGGTTATTTACGGCGTTTCACGTTCAATTTTGCGTTAAGCTCAAAGGCAGAAAAAAACCCCGTTTGATCCGGCTCAAACGGGGGGTTCGGTCTTAGGCGGCGAGATGTTCGCGGTATTGACCGTTTACCCAGCACTGCGGAAGCGGCTCGCCGGAGGGGAACGCCAGTTCCGATTTCAGGAAGTCTTCCGGACGCTGGATGATTTCACCCGAATGCGACCGAGCCCGGATGGTCGGTGAATGGGGGTTGATCACGTCAGGAAGGTTGATCACTTCGACCAGGTCATCTGTTGGTACATGTTTCAGAAACATTTTCTACCTCCTAGTTCATACCTCTTTCGACCTTTTCGGATCGTCCGAGTTCAATTTGATACAGGAGCAAAAGGCTTGCCAATTCCCTGTTTCGGGGCGGGGAGTGCAGGAGTTATACACTAAATCCCTATTTATCTTGGGTTTAGGGTGTTACGGTTTTGATGGGTGAAAAAAAGTTGATTTTTTGTGTCCAATCAAAAGGGAGAAATTCGGCCGAAGCCAGAATTATGCCGTTTGTTCGTTTCCGGCTTTTTTCAGCATAAACCATTTCATCGGCAAACCGAGCACGGCCGTGATTAAGCCGCGGCCCACAAAGAACATGCAGATCACCCCGACGGTTAACGAGGCGACAATTAAGCGGCCGATACTGCGGGTGCCGAAGCCGGTGAAAAAACTGGCCACAATCGAAGAAACCAGCATGCCGCAGGTTAAGACTAAATTAACGGCAGTGTCATAAAGCAGGTTGCTGACTGTGTAGGTTGAAGACGGGGCTTCGGCAGGGTCGAAACCGAACAGGCCGGAAATCAGGTTGATGGTTCCGAGAATCATCGTGAGCAACAGCAGGGTAATCATCACATAGCCGCTGCCGAAAACAAACGCCGCAAACTTGGTGCGCTTTTTCGCCGTGCGGGAAAGAAACAGCCGTTTGCCGTGATTCATGAATGCGCGCATCACGCCGTAGGCCCAGCGCATCTGCTGCTTGAACAGGTCGCCCGGAGTATACGGCACTTCGCAGCGAATCCGCAGATCGTCCACATAGGCGATGCGCTTGCCCTCCGTAATAACCCGCAGTGAATAGTCGACGTCCTCCGTCAGTGCGCCCGAAGTCCAGCCGCCGTGTGCTTCGAGGTAACTCTTTTTCACCAGCTCGCCCGAACCGCAGAAAATCGCGCTTTTTGTGACCGCTTTGAGGAAGGGCAGAATAACGATGTGAATAATATTCACAATGCCGGTGCCCATCAGCGTGCTGTGATTATCGTGTACATTAATAATACGCCACGCTGCCTGCGCACCCGCCAGATTCGGGTCTTTAATAACGGGTACAACCAGCCGTTTCAGGAAATCCTTTTTCGGCAGGAAATCGGAGTCGAGAATCAGCAGGTAATCGCCGCGCGATTTCGGCAGCATCACATTCAGATTACCCGGTTTAAACCCCGCATTATTCCCGCGTCGGCTGATTTCAATTTTCGGGTTCGCCGCGGCAAACGCATCGATCTTTTCCGAAATCTCGGGATTATTCGAATCGTCGCCGATCATTATTTGCAGCTTTTCTTCCGGATAATCGAACTCAAGGCAGCGCGCGGCGCAGTTGAGCGCCGCCAGTTCATTATAAGTGGGGATCTGCACTGTCACGCTCGGATAGAGCGAGCGGTCTTCAATAATTTCCGGCCGGTTGCGCAGGCGGCGCAGCGCAATGGCAAACGCCGTTACGATGAGATAGCCCAGTGACAGAAAAAACGCGCCGAGCAATGCCGCTTCAAAAGCCGCTTTAATTATCGAATGAAAATTCATGGTTCTCCCCGCAAAAATCCCCCAACGCCTTTTCGGACGCAAATTTCCGGGGTATTTATCGGTATTCCCCCGTATAAGCAACCCCTCAGGCGCATTTTTTTCCGCCCCTCATATTCCGGGAAGCCGGGTCGCCGGGCAGATTCGCCGCTATCAGACAGGCTGCTTCAGGGTCATTCAATTTGAGTCAACTCGTTCATTCAAATCCTATCATGTTTATGACGGATTTTTTTTACAGAAGAACGCAAAGCCCGCAAAGAATGGAGCTTAGCGATCTTTGCGAACTTCTGTTAATTTGGTTCCGGCTCTGCCGGGTTGGGTTCATGCGCCTCTAATAAAGCCGCGGGCGGTTTCTTCGAACCGCCCGCACAAGACCCTATTTCGTGGTGATGTTGAGCAGCTCCTGAATCATCGGGCTGAATTTGACGACGACGGGGGTGAATACCACGGAGACCATCGTCATCAGTTTAATGAGAATGTTGAGCGACGGGCCGGAGGTATCTTTGCAGGGGTCGCCGACGGTATCGCCGACCACGGCGGCTTTATGCGCTTCAGAACCCTTGCCGCCGTGCGCGCCTTTTTCGACATATTTTTTGGCGTTGTCCCACGCGCCGCCGGCGTTGTTCAGCATCGTCGCCAAAACAAAGCCGCAGACGAGTCCGCCGGCCAGCAGACCCATAACGCCGGGTACGCCGAGGATCAGGCCGGTAACCACCGGCACAACAATGGCAAGCAGTGACGGAACGAGCATTTCCCGCTGTGCGCCTGCGGTGGAAATGGCGACGCAGGAGGCGTAATCCGGTTTGCCGGTGCCCTCCATAATGCCGGGGATTTCCTTAAACTGGCGGCGTACTTCTTCCACCATCGCACCGGCCGCGCGGCCGACCGCTTTCATCGTCATCGCGCAGAAAACGAAGGCCATCATTCCGCCGATAAACAGACCGCAGAGAAGCAGGGGATTCATGATGTGGAGTTCGTAGGCTTCGACGAAATCCATGATACCGGCATGTTCGGC
This sequence comes from Kiritimatiellales bacterium, assembly GCA_003252225.1. Classification (GTDB taxonomy): domain Bacteria; phylum Verrucomicrobiota; class Kiritimatiellia; order Kiritimatiellales; family Pontiellaceae; genus Pontiella. The sequence goes on from QKFE01000056.1 coordinate 5,076, forward strand.
CTGCTCAACGGTGAATCCGGCGAACGCGCCGTCGGCCGCTTTATCGGCGAGTTTGGCGATCCAGATTTTCACCTCTTCAATGTAGGCGGCGAGCAGGGCCATGGCGGTGAGGGCGGCGGAACCGATGGCAAATCCTTTACCGGTTGCGGCGGTGGTGTTGCCGAGCGAATCGAGCGCATCGGTTCGTTCGCGCACTTCCGGCGGAAGGTGCGCCATTTCGGCATTTCCGCCGGCGTTGTCGGCGATCGGGCCGTATGCGTCGGTCGCCAGCGTAATGCCGAGTGTTGCAAGCATGCCGACAGCGGCGAATCCGATGCCGTAAAGGCCCATCGACATATCGGAAAATCCGCCCGCGAATCCGAAGGCGCAGATAATGCCGATGACGATGGTGATGACCGGAATACCGGCGGAATACATGCCGGTTGCGAGGCCGTCAATAATGGTGGTGGCCGGGCCCATTACCGCCTGATCGGCGATGCCCTGCGTCGGCTTGTATTCATCCGACGTATAATATTCAGTCGCCTGCCCGATAATCACGCCGGCCAGCAATCCGGAAATAACCGAAAGAACAATTCCGCCGGAAATCATACCGCCGAGCCACATGCCGATGAGCGCCAGTACGATCAGAACAGAGCTTCCGAGGGTTCCGGTCAGCAGGGCTTTAAGCAGATTTTTCTGGGAGGCGCCCTCTTTGCATTTCACGAGAAACATGCCGATGATGGAAAGGACGGTGCCGATCCCGGCGACAATCATCGGGGCGGTAACGAGTCCGATCGCGTCGGCTTCGGTGCCGGAGCCGTTAATCACGTTATGCGCACCGACGGCCGCGCCGAGGGCGGCGGTGGCGAGAATGGAGCCGCAATAGGATTCGTAAAGGTCGGCGCCCATGCCGGCAACATCGCCGACATTATCGCCCACATTGTCGGCAATAGTCGCCGGGTTGCGCGGGTCGTCTTCCGGGATACCGGCTTCCACTTTGCCGACGAGGTCGGCGCCGACGTCCGCTGCTTTCGTATAAATGCCGCCGCCGACGCGGGCAAACAGAGCCTGAGTGGAAGCACCCATCCCGAAGGTGATCATAGTGGTGGTCATATGCACCAGTTTTTCGGCAACGGTGCACCCGGCAGGAACCAGTTCCATGCCCATGAGGTGAAGGCCGTCGGCCATGTTTGAGGCGGTGTAGACCAGTTTATCAAGAATAAGATACCACAGGCAGATATCGAGCAGACCGAAACCGACGACCACTAATCCCATAACGGCGCCGGAACGAAATGCAACCTGAAGACCGCGGTTTAACCCTTCCGAGCAGCCCTGTGCGGTACGCGACGACGCGGCGGTCGCCGTTTTCATCCCGATGAATCCGCAGAGCCCGGAAAAGAAGCCGCCGGTCAGAAAGGCGATCGGTACAAACGGATTCTGAATGCCGAAGAGCGCCAGCAGCTGCAGGATAACGAGCAGTACGACAAAGACGATGATGACCACTTTGTACTGCCGGAACAGGTAAGCCATCGCCCCTTCGCGGACATGCCCCGCAATTTCGATCATCGTTTCATTGCCTTCGTTGGCCGACATCATTTTCCTGTAAAAGAAGACGGCAAACAGCAACGCGAAGATGGACGCGATCGGTGCAATCCACCACAGATTTGTAATTACTGAGTTCATAAAACCCCCGTGTTTAAGCAGTAATTCAATTTACTAAAAGTTGGCAGAAGATAGGAGAGAACAGCGGGGGTATCAAACCCAAACGTTTATCTCTTTGGGATCGCGGCTATAAAAATGTCCTGCTACCGTGCGGATTATGGAGAACAAACCTTTTATCGAGTTGGTTAAGCACCGCACCAGCTGCCGGGCCTACGAACCGAAGCCGGTGCCGCGGGAGCATTTGGAGCTGATGCTCGAAGCGGCGCGGCTGGCGCCTTCAGCCTGTAACAAACAGCCGTGGCGTTTCGCGGTGGTGCAGGATGAAGACAAAAAAATGCAGCTGACCCGAAAGGCGCTCCGTAAAGGGATTGAAATGAAATGGGCGGGCAATGCCGGGGCGGTTATTGCGCTGGGCATGCTGCACAAAGGCATTGTTCACAAGGTCGGCACCAAAATTTCCGGCGTTGATTATCCGCAGGTCGATCTCGGAATAGCGGGCGAACATCTGGTGCTACAGGCCGAAGAGCTGGGGCTGGGAACCTGCTGGATTGGCTGGATCAACCAGAAGGCGGTGCGCGAAATTACCGGCTGGCCGAAAGCGGTGGTGCCGATCGGCCTCATCACCGTCGGCTGGCCCGCCGCGAAAGAACGCAAAACCCGGCCGCGTTATTCGCTCGAAGAAATCACAACCTGGATTTAAACTGCGGCCCTTTCTTTATTTGGAGACCACACGATGTTGAGAAAACTACTGCTTACCGCCCTGATTTTCTGCGCCGGATGGAGTTTCGGCGAACGCCCGCAAATCCTTTGCACCGGCACCATGAGCGGCGCCAAAGGCGCAGTCGCCGTGATTGACGGGGATGTTTACCGGGCTAACGACACGGTTGCCGGCTATCAGGTGATTTCCATCACCGACCGCGGTGTCAACGTCCGGTATCTCGAAGACGGCAGCGAACATTTTGTCATGGTTTCAAGCGGGGCCGCCCTCCGCGCGGAAACGCAGAACGACCCGGCGGCAACAAAAGAAGGCAAAACAAAAGCCGCCAAAAATGAGCCGCAAACTCAGCCGCTCGGTATGGATAAAAAGCTGCTGATATCCCTCTCCCTGCTCGGCCTCGGCATGCTCATTTCCACCATTAGCAGCATCTGGTTTCTGGTGGTCAGTTTCAAAGAGAGCGTCTGGTGGGGGCTCGGCTGCCTGTTCATCCCGCTGATTCCCCTCATTTTTCTGATCAAATACTGGTACGAAGCCAAGCGGCCTTTCGGGCTGATGGTGCTCGGCAACCTGCTGATCTTCGGGGCGGTATTTATGGCGCCGGAGTTTTTCGAGCAATACTCAGCCTGCTATTCTTATTGATGTAACCGGCGGCAACGCGGATCACTGCGAAAACGTATTTTCAAAACGCGTATCGTATGCGCGCGGCGGGCTGAAAATCAGATTCGCAATCACCGCCCGTTTCAACGCATCCCTGTTTTTGAGCGGGAAATCAATATGCCCCCCTCCCTCGTTCCGCAGCATCGGGCACGACGGCATACGCATCCCCCCGACCGCCTTGAACGCGGTGGTCGGTTTTTCGTACTTAAGCGGTTCCGCAACCGCAATATGCCGAACTGCAACCGGCTCCGCTTTAAAAACAGGGGGGGGAGGGGGCGCGGGGGAGGGGGCCGCTTTCTTCCCGTCATAAAAAGCAAACCGCTCCGCCTCTTCATAGGCCGCCGCTTCCGCAGCATAATCCGGCCGCTCGAACCCTTTCGGCCATTCCGGCATTTCCTGCTCCGCCGGTTGCAGTGTTTTCGCCAGCTCGCCGAAAAACTCCTCCAGCGAAACCGCCTTCTTTTTCGGCGATCCGTCCGGAACCGGCGGAGGCCGGTTCGCCTTCTTTTTGGCCGACTGCGCAACGATATTGATGATCACAAAAATGATCGCAACGATGAGACCAATTAAATCATCCATTTCAAACCTCAATAAAGAGTTAAGAATTCAGAATGAAGAATGTTGTCAGCAGACGTCGTTTCCACGAATTGCCTGACGGACATTCTTCATTCTTAAATCGCCATTCTTAATTATTTATCCGCTTCTTTGTCACCGCCGGCGAGGGCTTCACGCATCGACGTGTCCGCCATGATGTTCTGCATGCGGTAAAAATCCATCACGCCGAGGTTGCCTTTACGGAAGGCTTCGGCCATCGCCAGCGGAACTTCGGCCTGTGCTTCGATGACTTTCGCCTGCATTTCCTGTACGCGCGCGCGCATCTCCTGTTCGGCGGCAATCGCCATCGCGCGGCGGCCTTCGGCTTCCGCCTGACGCATAATTTTATCGGCATCGGCGCGGTCGGCTTCGAGTTTTGCGCCGACGTTGGCGATTTCGCCGACGCCCGCCACGGAAACATCGGCGATATCAATAGAGACAATTTCGAAGGCGGTCTGCGCGTCGAGCCCGGATTCGAGCACTTTGCGGGAGATATGGTCGGGATTTTCGAGCACGTTTTTGTAGGAGCTCATCGAGCCGATGGCGGAAACAATGCCCTGTCCGACGCGGGCGATAATGGTCTCTTCGGTTGCGCCGCCGACGAGCCGGTCGAGGTTGGTACGGACGGTGACGCGGGCTTTAATGAGCAGGCGGATACCGTCCTTTGCAACCGCATCCAGCATACCGGTGGATGTTTTGGTCGGGTCGGGGCAGTCGATCACTTTCGGATTCACCGAAGTTTGCACCGCATCAACGATGTTTCGTCCGGCGAGGTCGATGGCGGCGGCCTGCTGGAAAGAGAGCTCGATGTTGGCTTTATCGGCCGCAATCAGGGCGCGGACGACATTCTGCATGCTTCCGCCGGCGAGGTAGTGGGCTTCGAGCATGTTGGTGCTGACGTTAACCCCTGCTTTCGCGGCTGAGATATAGGTTAACACCACCTGATTTCCGGGAACGCGGCGGAGTTTCATTCCGACGAGATCGCCCCAGATTTTAACCCGTACCCCCGAAAAGGTGGCGCGTACCCACAGCCCGAGCACGGGCAGCACGAAAGCCAGAATGACCAGAATGATGACGGCGAGTACGATAATGATAGGCATGGGTAGACCTGACATGGCTATTTCTCCTCTGTTTGTTTTTGTTGTTTCTGTAATGCTTCCAGTTTTTCAAGATTTTGCGGTACCTGAAGAATGAGGCGGCGTTTTTCAACGAGCGCCAGTAAAAGGGCGCCCATTCCGGTGCAGAGCACGAGGATACGGGTGTATTCACCGATCACCGGGAAGAAGGTTGCGAGATAAATAACGGCGAGGCCGAGCCCCATTGCGATCAGGATGTGCAGGAAGCTTGAGCGGAATGAGCGCAGCAGCAGAGTGCCCAGCACTATCGCGCTGATGAAGCGGCTGACATAAAGAAGGATCGCCCACGAGCCGATAACCAGCGTACCCAGCGGAATCCCGACAATGGACGACATTGCCATCAGGCCGAACATCGGAATGGCAATCAGGGCGACAAAGCCGACAAGCAGACATTTAAAGGCGGCTTTCCGGGCCAGCTGGGCGGCGATGGCGGTGGTCATCGGAAAGAGGGTGATGAAGGGAATACCGGCGAGCAGCGCGGCGAAAAACCAGCTGATGTGGGAATAGAACCGCGCCTTTGAAAAGGTTTGCGGGCGGCTGGGTGTTTTCCGGGTCAGTGTGCCCGAAATAACGCCTTCATCGGGAATCAGCTCATTGTTGGAAATATAGCTCAAATCGCCGGCAAACGCTGTTCCGCGCGAAAGCAGGAGTTCCGGGGAATTCACCGAAGTATTCCCTTCAATTCGGCCGCCGAAGGTGGTGAGGCGCGCGGCGGAAATATCGGCATTTCCCTTAATCACGCCCTCAACAACAATGCTTCCGCCCACCAGCCGGACATCGCCCGAAATCACCGCATTGGTTCCAATCGAAACGGTGTTGGCCGAGGCGATGATGTTGCCGTTGACGGGCCCGTCGATCCGGACGGTCATTCCGCTGAAAAGGCGCATGTTTCGCTCGCAGCTTCCCGTAAAGTTGGCCTCCACTAAACCCAAAGCCCAGACATTCCCCTCAAAAATACCCCCCAAATCCAGCGGATTGCCGGAAGCGATAAAGAGGTCGTTTTTAAATATTCCCTCGGTTTCGGCGATGGCGGCGAACACCCACGCTTCGTTTGTCACCGTTTGATTTTCCGCAACGGAATAGAGGTTGGTTGAAATAAAATCAATGGCCTGCGACTGAATTGCGAGAGCGGCCAGAATTGCGGTTAGTATTTTTTTAAGGTGCATGTAATTAAGCTTTAACAACGGTTATATGTCCGCCGCGGATTGAGGCGATTTTTACGGGTTGACCCGCTTCGATCCATTCGCCGTCCGCGACCACGTCCACCCGCTTCCCGTCAAATCCGGCGATTCCCGACGGGCGCAGGGTACTGACCGCTTCACCGAGGGTTCCGACCGGCAGGTTTTCGGTCTTATTCGCTTTTTGGTCGCGCAGGTCGGCGGAAAGCGACAGCGCTTTGCCCATCGGACTTTTCGGGAAAAACTTAATCCAGACGGCGAACGTCACCAGCCCGGCCAGCAACAGCGCAAACGCGCTCAGAAAATTCCACGGCTCCGGAAAATTTCGAACGCCGACCACCGCCGCACTCACCCAGGCAACCGCTCCGACCGCCCCGAGAATACCCCCCGGAATAAAAATTTCCGCGCCGATCAGAATAAAACCGGCCAGCAGCAATGTGATGTAAATCAGTAAAGGATCCATGCGCGGATAATATGGAGTGAACCGCAAGATTGGAAAGGAAATTGTTGAAAGTAGAACAAGCGTCTCGCTTGTTGCATTCTGCTTCGTTGACAAGCGGGACGCTTGTCCTACTTTAAGGGCCGGTCTTCCATCCGGTTTTCAAACGGGCGGATCTGCATCGGCCCGTGGCCCGACCCGATATGTAGCGGCGATTTCAAACACTGGTTCAAAAAGGTTTTCGCTTCCGTGACCGCTTCGGGAATCGAGCGCCCTTTTGCCATCGAAGCCGCGATCGCCGCCGAAAGAATACAGCCCGTTCCGTGCGACGCCGTTGTTTCAATCCGCGGCGATAAAAGCCAAAATGCGTCCGATCCGTCCGTCCAGTAATCGCGGCATTCGTTTCCCTCCGAATGCCCGCCTTTAATCAATACCGATCCGCACCCGAAACCGAGCAGCGCTTTTGCCGCAGATTCAACCGAATCCACCGGGCGGTTCAGCAGGAATTCCGTCTCCGGCAGATTCGGGGTCAACACCGCCACTTTCGGAAACAGCGCCCGTTTCAGCAAATCGACCGCATCCGGTTCGAGCAGGTTCGCGCCCGATGTCGATTTTAAAACCGGGTCGCAAATAAGGGGAGGGAGGGGCGCGGGGAGGGAACCGAAAAAAGCGGCGATGATTTCACAGTTGGTTTTATTGCCCAGCATTCCCGTTTTAACCGCCGCCGCCGGCAGATCTCCGGCCAGCGCTTCGAGCTGTGCTTTGAGCATTTCCGGCGAAACCGGTTCAACCGATTTTACGCCCGTAGTATTCTGGGCGGTTAAAGCCGTAATCGCCGAACAGCCGTGAACCCCGAACGCGTTGAACACCTTTAAATCCGCCTGAATCCCCGCCCCGCCGCCGGAATCCGAACCGGCCGCCGTCCAAACAATCGGGGGCGAATCGGTTTCGGCGGTTTTCGGGCATCCAATCATTTGAGCAGTGTTGCCGGTGTATCGACCTGCAGGAAGTTGGTGTGGGAGGAATAAATCTGCCCGCCGCCGATGAATACAATCAGATCCTGTTTCGTGAAGTGCCCCTCTTCAATCAGTATTTTCAGCGCGTTGCGCACCAGCTCGTCGGGGGTCGGCGGAATGGTGATCGGTTCGGCGACAACGCCGTAACTCAGCGAGAGTTCGCGGACGGTGCGCATACTGGCGGAGAGGGCGATGATGGGGGTGGTGCCGCGGTAGGAGGCGCAGACTTTGGCGGTGTCGCCGGATTTTGTGCTGGTGATGATCGCTTTGGCCGGCAGCGTGGCGGCCATGGCGACGGCGGCTTTGGCGAGGTGATTGCGGGGCATATATTCGGCGGCCTGCTGAAATACCGGCAGTTTATGGCTGAGCATCGGCTTTTTGGCTTCAACGCTGCGGGCGATGTCGGCCATGGTCTGCACCGCTTCCACCGGATATTTTCCGTAGGCGGTTTCGCCGGAAAGCATCACGGCGTCGGTTCCGTCATAAATTGCATTGGCGACGTCAGAGACTTCGGCGCGGGTGGCGCGCGGATTGTCGATCATGGAATGCAGCATCTGGGTGGCGGTGATGACCGGTTTGACGCGGCGGATACAGGTGCTGATCATCTGCTTTTGAATGATCGGCACCTCTTCGGCGGGGATTTCTATGCCGAGATCGCCGCGCGCAACCATGACGCTGTGGGCGACGTCGAGGATCTCTTCGAGGTTATCGACGCCTTCGCGGTTTTCGATTTTGGCGATAATTTTGATGGGGCTTTTGCGCATGTTGAGAATGCTTTGAACCGCCATGACGTCGTCGCGGTTGCGGACGAAGGAGTGGGCGATAAATTCGACTTCGGAGCGGGTGGCCCAGTCGATGAATTCGGCGTCTTTTTCGGTGAGCGCAGGCATTTTCAGTTTAATGCCGGGGACATTGACGCTTTTGCGGTTTTTGATTTCGCCGTCGTTCGTTGCAATACAGGTGAGTTCCGTCGCGGTTTTGTCGGTTACGGTCAGCTTGATTTCGCCGTCGTCAATGAGGATGTCGGATCCGGCGGGGATTTCGGCGACGAAATCCTCGTAGTTCACTTTAAAGCCGTTTTCGGGAACATGGGCGGCGGCAATCCGGAGGGTGTCGCCGGTTTTGACTTCAATGGGGTTTTCGATTTCGCAGGTGCGGACTTCGGGGCCTTTGGTGTCGATGAGCACGCCGATACGGTCGGAAACGGCGCGGATGTTGGCGATCATCTGTTCGGCGTCTTTGACGCTGATGTGGGCGGTGTTGAGGCGGGCGACGTTCATGCCGGCATCGTACAGTTTCCGGATAAACTCAACTTCGCAGCGGTTGTTTGAAATGGTGCAGATGATTTTTGTTTGCTTGTTTTGCATGGCATCCTCGTGGTTTTCGCGGCGGGGTTTTAGCAGATTGCGGGGGGGGTACTAGCCCATAATTGAAAAAAATCAGTAGTGGGGCGGGCGTTCATTGCCGGCAATCTGTTCGGATTCCAGCCGGGCGGCGAGCTTTTCTTCGAGCCGGCTGATCCGGCTTTTGAGTTTTGAAATATCCTGCTGCTGCCGGAAGATTTCCCGGTTGAGTTCGCCGATGGTTTGATCCTGCTGGGCGGCAAGGCTTTCGAGTTTTATGATGCGCTCTTCCATGCCGGGAACGTAGCAGATTGCCCGCGAAAAGGGAGGCCTTTCGTCGGCTTTTGCGTTGATGAGGGCGGGACAATGGCTTAATAATCCGGATATTGGGGACGGAAAAAATGGCTGAAAATTTACATGATACCGGGTATCTCCTGCAGAACCTGATGGAAAATATGACCGACAACATCTATTTCAAGGATGTTGATTCGCGGTTTATTATGATCAACAAAGCCTTCTGTGAGTGGACCGGGCTGAAAGCCGAGGAGGTGGTCGGTAAAACCGATTTCGACCTGTTTGCCGAAGCACACGCCAAAGAAGCCTTTGACGATGAACAGCGGATTATCCAAACCGGAGAACCGCTGATCGGCATTGAGGAAAAGGAAACCTGGGCGGACGGCCGTATCACCTGGGTTTCCACCACCAAAATGCCGCTGAAAAACGCCGAGGGGGAAATCATCGGAACCTTTGGCGTTTCGCGCGATATAACGGACCATAAAGAGGCCGAACTGAAAGCCGCCTATTATGCCGAACAGGTGAAGCGCATTAAGAACGAAATGGAAGAGGATGTCCGTATGGCGGCGGAGCTGCAGAAGACCTTTTTCCCCCGCTTTTACCCTGTTTATCTCGCCGCAAATAACCCGGAAATCAGCTGTGTTGAATTCCACCACGAATATCGCGCCAGCGGAATGGTCAGCGGCGATTTCTGTACCATCCAGCGGCTCTCGGCCACGGAATCCGGCGTTTTCCTCTGCGACGTGATGGGGCACGGCGTCCGTGCGGCGCTGGGTACGGCGCTGATCTGCGCAATGGTCGAAGAGATCGCCGCCGTTGAAAAAGACCCCGGCAGATTTCTGGAGCGGATGAACCGCCTGCTGCTGCCGATCCTCCGGCAGGACGATATGTTTCTTTACGCCACCGCCTGCTATATGGTTTTCAATGCAGAAACCGGGCTGGCGAAAGTCGCCAATGCGGGGCATCCGATTCCGCTGCATTTCCAGAAGGCGGAAAACCGGGTGAGCTGGCTGATCGACGATCCGGCCCAGCGCGGTCCGGCGCTGGCGATTACCGAAGGCGCGCAATTCCCGACCGTGGAAAAACAGCTGCAGCCCGGTGATACCGCCCTGCTTTATACGGACGGGCTGTATGAACTGTGCAATGCCGAAGGAGAAGAGCTCGGCGACAGCGGGCTGCTGGCCGCCGCGCGGAAAAACCCGGGGCTTTCCCTGCGGGAAATCTTCCCGGCACTGATCCGCGAAGCCGGGTGTTTTGCCGGCAGTGAAGGGTTCGATGATGATCTCTGCCTCGTCGGCCTTCATTATAAATGCCCGATGCGTTAGAGCGCCGTTATGATGGAAATTGACCAGAGCCGTTTGGATCGTCTTCTGCTGAAGAACCTGATGGATAATCTGGCGGATCACATCTATTTCAAAGATATGGCCTCCCGTTTTGTGCTGGTCAATAAAGCCTCCGCCGAATGGCAGGGCTATCAGAGCACCGAAGAGGTCATCGGCAAATCCGACTTCGACCGCTATAAACCCGCAGACGCGCAGCGGATGCTCGAAGACGAACAGCGCATCATCGAAACCGGGGAACCGATGGTCGGTATTGAAGAATATGAAACCCGGCAAAACGGAACCATCGCGTGGGTGTCATCGAGTAAAATGCCGCTGCGCAATGACCGCGGCGAAATCATCGGTACATTCGGCATTTCGCGCGATATTACCGACCATAAAGAGGCCGAATTCCGGGAACAGGAATATGCCGAAGACGTCCGCGCCATCAAAGAGAGCATGGAAGACGATCTGCGAATGGCGGCCGATTTGCAGCGTATGTTTTTCCCCCGCAATTACCCGGTCTTCCCCCCCGGCTGCGCCCCGGACGAAAGCCGTGTGCTGTTTCACCACCTCGCCCTCCCGAACAGCTCCGTCAGCGGCGATTTCTGCGCCGTAAAAAGAATTTCAAAAACAAAGTGCGCAATTCTTCAGTGCGATGTAATGGGACATGGAATCCGCTCTGCGCTGGTCACCGCCCTGATTTTCGCAATGGTGGAAGAGGAGGCGCATAAAGAGCACAATCCGGGCAGATTTCTGGAACGGATGAATACCCTGCTGATGCCGGTTTTACGGCGCGATGACACCTTCCTTTATGCCACCGCCTGCTATCTGGTTTGCGACACCGAAACCGGGATGCTTCACTATGCCAATGCCGGCCATCCCGTTCCCCTGCATGTGCGGCCTTGCGTCGGTAAGACGGAATGGCTGATGGACGATCCGGCCCGGCGCGGCCCGGCGCTGGCCATCTGCGAAGGCATTACGTTCGAATCTTTTGAAAAACAGCTCAGCACCGGCGATTCGGTAATAATGTATACCGACGGGCTCTATGAAGTTCCCGGGGCTGACGGCAGTGAATTCGGCGAAGAGCGTTTATTGGCCGCCGCCGGGCGCTTTAACCGGTTGCCGCTCGCCGAGCTCTTTCCCGCGCTGCTCGATGAAGTCCGGTGCTTTTCAACTGAGCACGAATTTGATGACGACATCTGCATGGTCGGTTTCACCTGCCGGGAAATCGGCGAAGAAGGGGCATAAAATGAATCAGTTCAACGATTACAGCTTCCTGCTGAAAAACCTGATGGAAAACACCACCGACGCCATCTATTTCAAAGACCTTGAATCCCGCTTCCTGATGGTCAACCGCGCCTGCGCCGAAAAACACGGCTGGAAAACGCCGACGTCAAACATCGGCAAAACCGACTTCGATGTATTTTCCCGCGAACATGCCGAGCAGGCGTTTAAAGACGAACAGCAGATTATCGCCACCGGCGAAGCCATCCACGGAATCGAAGAAAAAGAGACCTGGCCCGACGGCAGCGTCACGTGGGTTTCCACCACCAAAATGCCGCTGCTCGATGAAGCGGGCCGCATCATCGGCACCTTCGGTATTTCGCGCGATATCACCGAACACAAAGAGGCCGAACTGCGGGCGCGGGAATATGCCGGGCAGATCCGCGAAATCAAAGAAGAGATGGAAGAAGATGTCCGAATGGCCGGTGAGCTGCAGAAAAACTTTTCCCCCTCCGTTTACCCCGCTTTTCCCGAAGGCGCCGATCCGGGCTGTATCGAATTTCTGCACCGCTTCACCCTCTGCCGCGACGTCAGCGGCGACTACTGCTCCATCGCAAAACTCTCCGAAACCGAAGTCGGCATTTTTCAGTGCGATGTCTGCGGAACCGGCGTACGCGCCGCGCTCGGAACCGCGCTCGTCCGCGGCGTAATGCAGGAAATCGCCCCCCTCGGCCGCGACCCCGAAGCCTATATGAACCGGATGAATCTGCTCCTGCTTCCCCTGCTGCATCAGGAAGGAATCGAAATCGAGGTAACCGCGTGTTATATCACCGTTGATGTCACCTCCGGAAAAATGCAGATCGTGAATGCCGGGCATCCCGTTCCCATCCATTTCCACGGCGGCAGTGACGCCGGCTGGCTTTATCTCGACGCAAACCTCACCGGCCTGCCCCTCGCCGCGAAGAAAGAAAGCCGCTACTTTGCCGTCGAAGACTACATCTGCCCCGACGATTCCGTTGTCCTTTACACCGATGGACTCATCCGCGTGAAAAACAATCTGGGAGATCCATACGGCGCGAAACGGCTGCTCGATTCCGCCCACAGTTTCACCGATGAGCCGCTCGAAGATATTTTCGACGGCCTCGAAAACGATGCGCTCGCTTTCGCCAAAACCCACACCTTCTCGGACGATGTCTGCCTCGTCGGTTTCACCCTCCGCGAAATGATGACGATTTGAACACAACAGCCCAAAGAGAACAGCGCCATTCTTCGCAACCTTTGCGCTCTTCTGTTAAAAATCAGTGTTCATTCGTGTTAATCAGCGGTTCAAATTTGGTTGCAGCTTCGCCGCGCCGGGTTTTTTGTGGTTGAAAAATGACAACATTTTTCGCCGCATCTATCGGCTAAAACAAGGAGGTTCAGCGGTATCCGGCTCAAAACTCCTTCTTAATATTCAGGAAGGTTTTCGATTCGCCGGTTTCACTGTCCTTTTCATAACTCACCCCGACGCCCGACTGCGGCAGGAAAACCTCCCCTCCGCTGACTTTATACATCTCGCTCTCCTGAATCTTCTCCGCCTTAATCCCCACCTGCGGCGCATTTGAACTTCCGATCAGCCACTTCGATTTAAGACTGAACGACGACGAACCGCTCTCCTGATTCTGTAGATCGCTCCACGTATACTGCCCCTCATATTTCTTCAGCAAATCCGCATTCACCATCCCCATCAGCCGATCCGAATACGACTCCTCCGAAAACACCGGCCGATTCGGGTCATAATACCCCTTCGGCGCAATATAAAGCACATTGGTCTTAACCGGCGGAGACGCCGCCAATTGAACGGCATTCGTTCCGAAGAAAAATACAGCCTGCTGCACTTCGTTTGTTCCCGGCAGCAACACCGCCTGATTCGTCGCCGAATGCACATCAGTCGTATGATTTTTCTGCACCTCGCTACAGGATACAACCGAGTATAAAATCAGAGCGGACAGGATAGTTTTCACATTTCGCATATCCGGAGCATACCACACGCCCGGAAAAAGAAAACCACCGAACCGCCCGCTGGTTACCCCTCGTATTCACTCCCGTCGTCGTCAAATTTAGCCCGTTGATTCAGCAACTGCTCAACATCACCACAAAATAAGTTGCTCACCCAGTTTTCCGAACAGCTGATCAGTAAAAAACCGGGCGCTCTCCCCTCCCCCCGCGCCCCCCACCCCCAATAAAAAAAACGCCGACGGAAACCGCCGACGTTTTGTATTTTCTGAACGTCTGGGAATTAAAGTGCGGCGCACGCGGCGGGGTCGATTTCGGGTGCGGTTTGTATCTTGATGTTTTTCAGCGCCAAATCGCCTTTGAAGTCGGAACCCGCTGAACTGCGGAAACGAACCTGTACTTCGGTCTTTCCGGCATAGTCGGCCAGCAGGACGCGTTGGCTGAACCACTCTTCGCCCAGTTTTCCGGAAATCGCCCAGAGGAAATCCCAGGTTTTTCCGCCGTCGGAAGAGGCTTCGAGATAGAGGGAGCCGGCTTCCGATTTGAGGATCTGGAAATCAAATTTGATTTCCGGGTTGGCTTCTTTTGAAAAATCGAAGGTCTGATTCAGGGTGGTGGCCGCGTTTTCCGATTCGGTCAGCACCCATATCGGGTTGACTTCCGCGATTGCGGCCAGTGAAATCAGGCTGATTGCTGCAATTATCAGTTTCATTTTCATATTTCGCTCCTTGGTCTGGATGGAGTTTATAAAGCAGGTTGCAGACCAACTTCTTCGATCTCTTTTGGTTACAGCAACTTAACGTCGGGTTTTACGGCGCCACTTCAACTTCGAGCTTGTAGAAGCTTTCGGATTCGGCGCCGTGCTCGGTGTCGGTGAATGCCCCGGAAGTGAGGTTGCTCTGAATCAGCGCGAATCCGGTCAGCAGATTACTGCTCCAGTAGACGCTGTAAAGGCGTCCGGTTTTTGCGCTCCATTCGAAGCCCGGATTTGCACCGAAGGTCAGGTTGGAAATCGCGAAGGAATCCCAGACATTCGGATTCAGCCCGGCGATATATTCCTGCAGGTTGTTAAACAGGTCTCCATCCGGGTTTGCGGTCGCAACGGCATTGGTGGTTCCGCCGAAGTAAAGTAGTTCCCAGTCGTTCGGAATCCCGTCGCCGTCGATATCCGGATTTACCGCCGCCGTACCGTCCACCACAATGTTGTCGAGGCAGGGATAGTTTTTATACCAGTTCGCCCCGATATCTGACTTGAACCGCACGATAACATTGGATTGGCCGACAAATGCATTCAGGCTCACGGTGTCGCGGTACCAGTTGTTGTTCGGTTTGCCGGAATTCGACCACAGACTTTGCCAGACCGCGCCGTTGTTGGTGGAAACCTGTAGCGTCGTGACAGCTTCAAATCCCCACGCACTGTACATGCAGTAACTGAAACTGATGTCCGGGTCGCTGATACCGCTAAAATCAAATGTTGCACTCAGAATAGCGGAATCGCCGGCGGAAGAGGTATAACCGTCCACCATCAGATAAATTGATCCGTCAGCCGCAGTGGTTGTCGCAATATTCGGGGCGTTATTCACAAGGTTTGGATTGGTACCGTCTTCCCGTTGCCACGAGGCGGTGCCGCCATAATAATTCCAGGGGCTGAAGGCCTGTTCGAAGCTGTTACTGGAGGGGAAGGAGGAAACCACGGCGGCAGAAATACGGTAGTCGGCCGCGGTATACCGGATTTCGCGCAGGACGCGGGCGTTGTCGCCGTCGGCGGCGTTACCCGTCGGATTAGCACCGAAACTGATATTGGGGTTGGAGAAGTGGGGCGCGCGTTCGTATTCATTTTCGTTGTAGGGGTTATTATCAAAGTTTTCGTAGGTCATGACGGAGCAGTAGCCAATGGTGCCGAGCAGCGATCCGGCATCGGCCCATTGCCAGCCGGCGGAATAGGACGAAAAATCATCGGACTCCCAAGGCTGCGAAGTCTGCGTTTTGGAGTGGCTGCAGCCCATGTTATGCCCCCATTCGTGCACGACGGTATAAGTGAAATCGCTCTGCTGGACGCGGGCGAGGCAGAAAGCGAGATCCGGGGCTCCGGTTGCGCTGGTCAGCAGCCAGCCCAGTCCGCCGGTTCCGGGTTCGCTTTCGAGCAGACAGATGAAATCGGCGGAATAGGTGTTGCGCAACGTGTGGACTTCATCCATTGCGGTGTAGGAAGACCCCGTATGCGTCAGGTTGTACAAATCCGTGCTGGGACTGCCGCTTTCGGTGTAAACGGTTTCGGCGGAATGGACGAGGTTGAGCACCATTTTGGAGTCGGAGTTCCCGTGAACATCGTTGGCGAGCTGCATCGCCAGCGCAATATTGTTGTTGATTCCGCTCAGCCCGCCTTCGGCGGCTTTGGCGGCGGGGGTGTAAACAATCATGACATCGATCTGCGTGGTATCCGGGGCTCCGTCGGCCAGTGCGCGGGCAGGGTGCGGCGGAAGGATCATTGCGGGTTTGTTTGAGATTTCGTCGCCAACCGGAACGCCGTGCAGTTCCGGAACGAGCGGTTCACCGCCTTCCTGAATATCCGACCGGCTGCGATCCATTTCGAGGGCGATGTGCTGTTTTGTTGCGGGATCGTAACGGACGTAAAAATCGTTGCCGCCGCGGACATCGGCGAAAGAACGTAGTTCGCCGCCGCAGTAAGCCAGATAGAGGGTTCCTTTGATTTCGCGGTCGAGTTTGGCGGTCATGCCCACCGCGCCGTTGGGATAAACGGAAACATCGCCGATTTCACCGGCCAAAACCGCATCGTCAAAAAGGGCCAGTTCAATCCGGTCGCCGACGCGTAAAACGGGAACGGGGTTCAATAAATCCGGATTGGGAGAAATGATCCGTGCGCGGTGTGCGGCGGGCGTTGTGCTGTTCCACAAAACAGCCTCCGATGCGCCGGAAATGAGCAGAGGAACGGCGGTCGGTTCAGCTGCCGAAACTGCATGTTCGGGCATTTCCGCCGTTTCGGCCAAATCGCCCGGCTCGTTTTCAACTGCCGGTGAATTTTTGAACGGGAACAGGAAAATTCCCCCAACCAGAACTGATACAAACACAATGACTCCGAACACTCTTTTCATGACTGACTCCTTGTTTTTGGGTCTGATTTTTAAAGCAGAAATGACACCAACTGTGTATAACCGCTCCCTCCGGTAAAGAATTTGACGAAACCGGCGGCGAAAAACCGGACACAAAACCATGGGAAAACCGACGTTAATTTTAATCACCGGCTGGGCGCACGGGGCGGAATCGGTACAGCCGATGGCCGATGCGCTGACCCCCGATTTTGACGTGCAGATTCTGTCGGGAACCGACGTGCTGAAATCGCGCGCGATTCCGGAAGCCGATTTCATTATAACCGGCTCGATGGGCGGGATTCTGTCGATGGAACTGCTTCCGAATAGCTGCCGGAAACTGGTCTTAATTTCATCCACGGCGAAATTCTGCGCGGCCGAAAACTATCCCTGCGGCACCCCCGAAAAGGTTTTGCGCCGAATGATTGTGCAGCTGAAAAGAGAACCGGAAGCCGTGCTCAACAGCTTTTTTGAAAATGTCCACTACCCGCACAAACCTTTTTTTACCACAGAGGCACAGAGACACGGAGGAGAAAAAGGGCTCAGTGACTCTGTGCCCTCTAGCGCAGCGGGTGGTAAAAAAAATAGTTTAGAGGATCTTGTTGCGGGGCTGGAATACCTGCTGAATTCGGATGTCCGTTCGATTGTGCCGTCGATTAAAATACCGGTGCTTTTACTGCACGGAAAAGCCGACCGGATTATTCCGTATCAGGCAAGCGAATGGCTGAGCGAAAACCTGCCAACCGGCAAACTGACTCTTTTTGAAAACGGCGGACATGCCCTGCCCGCGCACCATTTCCCGGAAATAATGCACTCCATCCGCGCATTTCTTCAGCAGGTGTAACCGCAAATCAGAACCACTTCTTTTTACGGAAGAAGATCAGCATACCGATGATCATCAGAATCATGACGCCCCAGACGGCGGCGTAGCCATAGCGCCACTTCAGCTCGGGGATCACTTCAAAGTTCATTCCGTAAATACCGGCAACAAACGTGATGGGAATAAAAATGGTGGAGATGATCGTCAGCACCTGCATCACCTGATTGGTTTTGTGACCGAGGCTGGAGAGGTAAAGATCCTGCACGCCGCTGAGCATATCGCGGAAGGTTTCAACGGTGTCGATCACCTGAATGGTGTGGTCGTACAGGTCGCGCAGATAGGCGTGTGTTTTCGGCTTAAACAGTTTGCTCTCGCCGCGCTCGAGCCCGCCGACGGCTTCCCGCAGCGGCCACACGGATTTGCGGATATAAAGCAGTTCCCTTTTCTGGGCGTAGAGTTCATTCAGCAGCAGACTGTTCGGATCTTCCATGAGGGACTGTTCGATCGCCTCAATCCGTTCGCCGGTTTTTTCCATGATGAGGAAATAGTTGTCCACAATGGCGTCCATGAGGGCGTAGAGCAGATAGTCAGCCCCCATTTTACGGATGCGTCCGTGGCTTTTGCGGAGGCGTTCGCGGATTTCATCGAACACATCACCGGCCGTTTCCTGAAAAGAGATCAGGCAGCGGTTGGTGAGAATAAAGCTGATCTGCTCCGAATGAACCTCGCCGTTCCCCGGCTCCGTGTAAAGCATCCGCACCACCAGAAAAAGGTAGTCGCCGAGGTCTTCGAGTTTGGGCCGCTGCGTGGTATGCAGGATATCTTCAAGCACAAGCGGATGGATTTCAAATTTTTCCCCGATCCGGCCTATCGCCTCCGTATCGTTCAGTCCGGTCACATTGATCCAGCTGACGGTTTCGGTGTCTTTGAATGCCCCGCAGGATTCCGTTGTGGCATCCTCCGTTTCCGAAAGGTTGACCGCGTCGTAGTCAATGATGGATATGCGCTGCGGCTCCGCCTTTTGCTTCCCCGTGTAAACCATGGTTCCGGGCGGTGTCCGCTGCTTGTCCGAAACCGTAACGAAAAGGCGTTTGAGCTGCCGCCCCGAGAGCGAAAGCAGATCGTTCACCTGCCGGTCCGCAGCCTTGAATACATTTTTCATTTATGCCTCTCTTCCGAAACAATATGCACAGGAAAAGGCCGGGTGGCTTCGCCGGCATAAAGCGTCCGGTGCGGGAACGGGATTTCAATCCCCTCTTCATCAAACCGCTTTTTGATTTCCGTGAGCAGGCTGTTGCGCAGCGTGACGTAATCGGTTTTGACGAACCACGGGCCGAAAAGGAATTCGAGCGCCGAATCGCCGAAGCCTTTGAAGATAATCACCGGTTCCGGCTCATCCAGACAATACGGGTTGGCATCGGCAACCTCTTTGAGAACCCGCACGACCTTTTCCACATCTTCCTTATAAGCCACCCCGATGGGAATATCCATTCGGCGGATCGGGAAGCGGGTGACATTGGTGAACGAGGATTTGATCAGGCTTTCGTTCGGAATCCGAACCAGTTGATTGTTGAAAGTGCGCAGCTGGACGGAAAGCAGGTCGATGGAGTGCACCGTGCCGTGATCCGAACCGACATGCAGCACATCGCCCACAGCAAACGGTTTTTCCCAAATCAGAAACAGCCCGCTGATTAAATTGGAGAGGCTCGTCTGAGAGGCGAAGCCGATGGCGACCCCGGCAATTCCGGCGGCGCCGAGCAGGGTGCCGAGCTGTACGCCGGCTTTCTGCAGCGCCATCAGCACCAACAGGGTCGTTCCGAGATATACCACCCCTTTGCTCAGCAGCATGATGGACTGTTCGCTGGCTTTTTTATGCAGCCCTTTGCGGATCAGATAGCCGGCAAAACGGAGCAGCGGCAGGCCGATCCCCAGCAAAAGGACGCAATAAACGATGGCCGCCCGGTGTTCGGAAAACCATTCTGAAAAAGATGCGGTCATAGGATTTCCACTTTCTGCTTAATGCTGTCGAATGTTTTGAGCAGCGCCCCGCGCCGCAGGGTTTCGCGCGCAGTCCCCACCATCTGAGCCGCCCCGTCGATTTCGGGTGAACCGGAGGCATACACGATACGGCTCCAGTTTTCTTCGCCGCGGTAACTGACCCGCCCTTTGCTGGTCCACAGACGGGTCTTCCCCTGAAAAATATTGAGAAACTGAGGGCGCACACACAGCCGTTCAAAGTTCAGCTTTTCGGTGGATATGTTTTTGATCTCCAGCGGAAAAACCGCGCGGTGTACGCCGGGAAGCAGTTTTTCGGGATACAGCTTGGCGGTGGTTTTGAGCGCATAGCAAAGCTCCCCTTCCGTAACGGAGCCGAACCACGAATTGGACAGGGTTCGCGTGGGGACTTCCATCGCCTCTTCCGACCGGGAACCGAAGAGAATCCCGACGGAAAGCGGAATCCCGATATAAAACTCAACCGACTGTTTCGGCATCAGGCACATCGGCATTTCCGGCCGCACAATGACAGGCCGATCCGGCAGCCGCGGCAGAAAACGGATGGCATGGACATCCTTATCCAGAATCCACCGCGTCCAGTCCCGCCCGTTGCCGGGTTCGGCTTCTGTAACCGACAGGGAGCTGCCGCCTTCATCCGCGCCGTCGGACTGATGCGCAATATGCCACTCCTTTGAACCGCGGTGCACCCATATCCTCAGCGGCCCCAGTTTAAATTCAATCGTCTCCCCTTCTGCAAGAGCATGATCTCCCCACAGGGATTTAAATTCCGGCATACGGAAATTCTCCTTTTCTGCAAAGCGGCCTCTTACCCGCTATGCTCTTCGAGCGTATAAAAGCGCGTCGTGTTATAGGCTAAATCAATGGACGGTTCCGCGGCAAACGCGGTCAAAATATCTTCCCACATTTTTTCTTCTGTTCCGCGGCGCTGGCGCGGATCGACCAAATACCGGATGGTAAGCATCACACCGCTGTCTTTCACGGTGGTGTAAACCGTCGGCGTCAGCTTGTCGGCAACAATCAGGTATTTCCGCGCCGCGCGCCGGATCTGATCCTGCGCGCCCGGCGTCAGGTGCTCCGCATTTTCCTTCCCGATTCGCCGCAGGATTTCCTTCGCCTTTTTCCAGTCGCTTTCAAACGTGATCAGCACCGGGATTTCGTTCCAGATATATTCAAACCCAATGTGGGAATTCGCCAGCGGAACCCTCAACGTCATACTGTTCGGCACATGAATGATGCGGCCGGTGCTCTGATCGGCATCGACCCAGTTTCCGACCTCCACAATACTGAACTGAAACAGGTGGATATCGATGACATCGCCCTTGATTTTATCCAGCTCAATCCGGTCGCCCACCCGGAACGGCTTGCGCGCCTCGATGAAAAAGAAGCCGGCCATATTGGCAATCGTATCGTGCAGCGCCACCGCCAGACCGGCCGACGCCAGCCCCAAAAACGTGCCGAGCGAACTCATTCCCTTGAACCAGATCGAACCGATAACGATGATCATTACGCCCGTGTAAACATAGGTCACCGTTTTGCGGACGTGGTATCGCCTCTTTTCATCCGCAATTTTGCGGCAGATCACCCGGGCGACCAGCGTTTTCACCAAAAACAGAATCACCACCGCCACCAGCGTATAAATAATATTCTCCGCCAGCACCGGTGAAATATGCAGCAGTTCGGCAATTTCAGGTATCAACATCCGCTCACGTTCCTCCAATTTACCAACCATCGAAAACTAGCAATCCTGACACGGCCTAGCCACAACCAAATTTAGCCTGAAACCGGAAATGACTCACCACTATAGATACGGCGGATAAATATCGGGACTTCTTTAGCCGCAAAAAACACAGGAAGCTTCAAAACAGACGGTGCTGTTTTTGTGAATTCTCTTGCTGTAGCGGCGGTTCTCAGAACCGCTCTATTCCAGCGGTTTCACATCCCGCACATAGCGGCTCACAGAGCCGCCGCTACAAAACTCTGTTCCAACTCCCGACGCATCGGCGCTTATTCTTTCCACCGCCCTTCCCGCCATCAAAACACCCGACGAACCAAAACTTCCGACCAAAAAACCTCCCACTTAAAAAAGCATCATTTTATCGGACTAACCTTTTCCGTTTCTTTGCCGCTTAATTTCGCACTCGTCTAACGTAGACGCGACGCCCTCGTCGCGTTTCTTTCTCTGCGGCGGTGAATGCGACGGGGGCGTCGCATCTACGCTATTTCCGGGCGTCGGGCGGCGCTTAT
>QKFE01000106.1 GCA_003252225.1 Kiritimatiellales bacterium
CCGTGGGAAATTTCATGGTGCGCATCAGCAGTTCGGATGTACGGACCGCCACGGTGATGTCGCCTTTCAGATGTTCCGCCAGTTCGGGCGGAAGCTGAAACTGATCCAGCGAACCTTCCGTTAAATCATCCGGAATGGACAGAGGCAGACACCCTTGTTCAGGGGCTTCCACGCCATCGGGCTTAACCTTCTGACAGGTCCATTCAATGCCGTTCTCAGTACGGCATGTCGCTGTTATTATCTTGTCGCGTATTCGCATTGTTCCTAACGGGCCCCTCATTCCAGTTAACGACGACCGATCCTTTCTCTTTCAAAAGGAAGATGGCCTCGATCTGATACTGGCTACCGTAAATATCACCGGTAGACGTTACCTTCACAAAATTACTTTGCAATTTAAATTTATTTCCATCGGCGCCGACTTCTTCGAGGCTTTTAATGCCGTCGTCGGTGGTGCCGAGTTCGCCGTCTTCGCCCTTGCGGGCTTCAAAAACGTTTTCCAGCTCCCAGTCTTCATATTCCGCATAACTGAGCAGCACATCCTGCGAGGCGGTATTCAGGTTGACCTTCCCGTCGCCCCAGACGGTCAGTTTGTCGGCAATGCCGATAATGGCATCGCCCTCTTCATCGTCGGGTTTCCCGTACAAAATATCCGGCCCCCAGTTTTTGATCAGCAGCAGTTCCTCGACGCTGTCGAGCGGGCCGTTTTTACAGGGATAACCGGCCTCTTCATAAAACGGATCGTCCGATTCCGCACCGTTGATTCCATGTTCATCGTTTTCATCCACCCAGTCCTGTAGGCAGCCGATCATTACATCCCATTCAGTGGAAGGCACATTGGCCATTTCAAAAATATCCAGCCACTGTTCGCGGGTCAGCAGGTTTACATTCCGCCCGCCTTCCGCCGATTCAATGCTTACTGTGAAAGAGCCGTCGCCCTGTTCAATTTTCGTATGGGTTGAAACCCCGCGTTTTGCGTGGAGAGCCGCCAGCATAAATCCGTCATCGTCCTCCGACGCCAGCATATCCTCCACCTCGAGCTCTTTGGCGTCCTTTTGCTTATCAAGAATGGCGCGGGCAAAATCGATGCCCGAATAGGCCAGCATTTCCGCCTTGAATTTTTTCCGCTTAAACGAAACCAGCCGCGCTTCCAGATCCACCTCGAATGCAAAAGAGGCGACAATCAGCGAAAGGATAATCAGCACCCAAAGCGCGACCAGCAGCGCCGCGCCTTCTTTATTCGGATGGGGTTTTCGGCGGCTCATTTTTTTAAACTCGGTCCCGTCAGTTTGGCCGCCATCGATTCATACACCGGGATTTCAATCACCCGGCTGAATTCAATCGGGTCATCCTCCTCGTTTTCCGGCGCGACAAACACCGTCAGCAGAATACGCTCCGGAATCGCGTTTTCCTTCTCCCACTCCTCCGACCAGTCCTCCAGTTCAAAATCCCAGAAGAGGATTTCAAGCCCCTGCACCGAACGGGTAATCAGAATCGGCTCCGTTTCAAAATCGGCATCTTCGCCCTCTTCATTCACCGGAACCGCCGGCATCGCTTCAGCAAACAGGGCGGGATTTCCCTTTTCATCATTATCAATAAAAAGGTTCAGCCGGTGCGGGCCGCGCGCAAACGGCGAATCATACGGCATAAACGCCCCGCTCGACGTCACAAAGCTGATCCAGTCCGTCGGCAGCCCGTTGATATTGTTCTTTTCAAACTTAAAGGCATAAATTTTCCGCGGGCTGTTAAAATAGATCGTTGAATTCACCGCCGAAACCAGCTGCGTCATCGCGAAATCGCCGTGTTTAATCCCCTCCATCACCTCCGTACCGCGCTTCCACGCATGCACCGTCCCGCTGAACGCCTCGAACGCAATCGACATCGCAATCACCAGAATAATCATCGCCACCAGAATTTCCAGCAGCGTAAAACCCGCCCGTTTTTTTTGGGGATGGGGGG
>QKFE01000362.1 GCA_003252225.1 Kiritimatiellales bacterium
GTTTTCTTTCCGCTTTCCGTTTGGGCCGAAACACCGCCAACCGGAACCATTCCGGTGGAAACGAATATGTCGGCCTTTTTACTCATCTGTTTTCTGCTGCTGCTGCTGACCGTCACCTTTTTCACATATAAGCGGAAATTTCATCAGACCAGCGCCGAACTGGCGGATTTAACCGGCGAACTGGAAATTACCCGCCAGCGGCTGACGGAAACCGGGCAGAATCTGGAACATACGCAGACCGAACTCAAAGACACTATCAACCGCTATCAGGGAATTATGGGCGATGCGAAGGTCGGTCTGTTTCAGATGGAACCGGACGGAACCTGTAGTTTTATCAATACCGCCCTGCAGGAAATGTCCGGCCTTTACCCAAAAAAAGCACAGAAAGAGGGATTGCAGAGCGCGATCCATCCGGATGACCGCGCTGCATTCACCGAAGCGTGGAAAGCATTTGAAAAAGGCGGGCGCAGCTTTGAAATGAATTTTCGCTTTTTAAAAATGAAGGGCGAAGAAGTTCATGTTTCCTGCCGCGCAAGCCGTGTTTACAACGGTAAAAAAGCGGTTGAAAGCTATATCGGCTGGGTTTCCGACGAATCCTATTTCCGCGCCGAAGTCGAAAAGCAGGAAACTATCACCGCCCGTTATCAGCGCTTTGTCGATGCCATGTCCGAAGGGTATTATAAACTGACCCCCGAAAAACCGCTCCCCCTTCTCAATTCCGCCGAAAAAATGGCCGAATCCATTCTCGGGAAAATGGCGCTGACCGAGTGCAACGAAACCTTTGCCGCCATGTACGGCGCGGAACCCGGCGAATTGACCGGCAAACTGATTCAAGAACTGCAGGATGGCTGCGGGCCTTTCCGCTCCAAGGAAAATATCCGGCAATTCGTTGAAGAAGGGTTTAAATTCCACGGGCTCGAATCCATTCATCAGGATGCCAACGGCACCCGCCTGATTCTGAATAACAACGTAATCGGGCTGATTGAAAACAACGCCCTGATCGGGATTTGGGGCGAACACACCAATATCAGCCAGCAGAAACGCGAACGTACGGAACTGAACAGCAAGGTCAGTTTCCTTAAGCGCATTCTCGACACCCTGCCGGCCGATGTTTCGGTGAAAGACACCCGCTGCCGTTACCTGTATGCCAGCCGTAAACTTTCCGACCGCACGGGTATTCCGCAGGAAGAGTGGCTCGGTAAAACTATTTTTGAAGTGATTCCGGCAACCTCGCGCGATCACGACCATATGGCGGTCGATGCGATGAAATCGGGCAAACTGGTTCGGAAAGAGCGCCCCTATGAAGTACGCGGCCGTTCGGGCTGGATGGAAACCGTACAGATTCCGCTCGTTTCGGAAGAGGGGCTGGTTGAAGGCGTTGTCGGGCTTTCTGTCGATATTTCCAACCGCAAACACAAGGAATCTGAAATCGTTCACTACAGCAAAAACCTCGAAAAACAGCTGAAGGAAAGAACCGGCCAGCTTTCCGCCGAAAAACGGGCGCACGTCCAGACGGCAACCGAGCTTTCCGAAACCGAACAGAGACTAAAAGTCGCTGAGGCAGAAAAGATTACGCAGGAACGCGAATTTGAAAACCGCATTCAGGATCACAAACGCCTCGAAAAACAACTCCGCCGCAGCGAAGAGGATTTGCTCAACCGGCAAGCGGAACTCGAACAGCAACTGGAAGAAACCGGTAAAACGCTCGAAGCCGAAACCGGCAAACGCATGAAATGGGAAGAACTGCTTTCTCTGAAAGAAGAATCCCTCCGCAAACTGGAAAGCCATTCGGGCAAGCTGGAAGATCAGGTCAAAGAATTTACCGAAGCCAAAGAACTGCTCGAAAGCAAACTGAGAGAAAATCAGACCGCATTGAAAAAATACACCCAGGAACTCGAAGAGATTTCCGGCAAACACCGGCAGGAAACCGAGACCCTGCTCGAGCACCATAAAGCCGCCTACGACGAAGAACACAAAGGCCGCGCCAAAGCCGAACGCGACCTGCAGAAAATCGAAAAACTTTACGAAAGCGCGCAGGTTCAGATTAAAGCCATGTCGGAGCAGCACTCCGATGAACTCCAGCGCGAAGTGGAAGAGCGCAAGGCCGCGGCGGAAAAACTGATCCGGAATATGGAGGAACTCGACAGCCTCAAACAGGATTTCCGCGAACGGATTGAGCAGGAAACCAAAACCATTAAACAGGAACTGGCCAAAAAGCAGATCCGGGAAAAAGCGCTGCGGCAGCACGAAAAGGATATGGAAGGCCGCATCAAAGAACTCGAACAGCTGCTCCACCAGAAATCACGGGAACAGGCCGAAGTACTGCAAGCCCGCGAAGGCGCGGAAGTCGAGCGCCAGCAGATGGAAAACCGGCTTGAACAGATGAGCAAGCGCCAGCAGGAACTCGTCGCCCGCGAAACACAGAAACTGAATCTGAACATTGCGGAAATACGGCTGAACGAAGTGAAACTGCGCAAGAAAGCCGGCGACCTGATGCAGGAAAAAGATGAGCTGGAAGAAAAACTGCACGACCGCGAAGTACGGCTCCAGAAAATGCTGGCCGATTACAAACAGCTCGAAGCGGATCTGGAAGCCTCCAAAAACAACCTCGCCCAGCTCGAATCCGAACAGAAACATATGCTCGATTCCCAGACCGCCGACCTGCGCAAGCAGATCCGCGGACAGGAACAGACCGAACACGAGCTCCGCGACCACGTCGAAAAACTACAGAAAGAAAAGCAGGAGCTGGCCGATAACCTGCAATCGCGCAACGTCGATATGGCCAAAGCGCTGGCCGAATACCGCAAACTCGGCGACGCTTATAAAAGCGCACAGCAGAAAATCAAAACGCTCTCTGATGAGCAGGATGCCATCATCGAAGAAAAAACCGAATCCCTGCTCGGCGAACTCACCGCGCTAAAAACTTCCGAGCGCAAACTGAAACGGAATGAAACCGACCTGCAAACGCGGATTACCGCCCAGCAGGAAAACATCAACAAGCTGCTCGATAACCTCAAATCGGAATCCTCCAAACGTGAAACGGCGGAACAGGATCTCAAAGAACTGAAAATCGCCTACCAGACCAGCCAGGCCAATACCGATATGCTGATCGAAAAACGCACCAAAGAACTCGCGCAAAAAGTAAAAGAGGCCGAAGCGACCGAACAGGATATCAAACGTAAACTCGAAACCCTGCAGCAGTCCGTCGCGAAAAAAGACAGCGACCTCAAAGAGATCACCGAACAGCGCCTACAGGCCGACCAGAAAATACAGCGCCTCGAAAACGAGCTGGCCAGCGTGAACAACCAGCATCAGTCCGAACTCCGGGAATCGCTGGCGGAAGTAAAGAAAATCAGTCGGCTGAATTCAGAACTGGTCGATGAACTCAACGGAGTACTGCAGGAATCGCTGCAACCGATCATTAAAACATCGATCATTCTCGAACGGGCCGAAAACCTCACCCGCGAACAGAAAAAGGATTTGGCCGACTCAAATCATCAATGCCGTCAACTGATGGAAATGATGAAAAACAGAAGCGAACTGACCAAACTGGCCGACGGCAACGAACAGGTTAAAACCGAGCTGTGCAATCTGCACGAACTGATGGCCGATATCGACCGCCAGTTCAGCCACCGGGCAGAACACAAAAAACTGTTCTTCGCCGTCAGCTTCGCTCAATACCAAGCGGCGCACAACGTGCCGAAACAGGTCGAGACCGATGAATATAAAATACGCAAAGTGCTCGCCGTTCTCCTCAACTATGCGCTCGAACGCACGGAAAAGGGGCGCATCGGCCTGCATGCCGCCAAGAAATCGAGCGAAAACGATATTATCAACACCACCTTCGAGCTGGCCTACACCGGGCGCGATGCGCACGATGCCCTGCTTTCGAGCCTCTTCGGCCCGGAAAGCAGCGAAAGCGAAGAGCTGGATATGAAGTACGGTCTATCGCTTGCCCGCCGGTATGCAAACATGCTGAAAGGAAGCATTTCCCTTGAATACCGCCACGGCGGCGTCACCGCCCTGATTTTTGAAGTCCCTTTTATCAAAGCGGCGGCGAACATCATGATGCCGGAAAAGGAGAGTGAATCCGCCGCCGGCGCCGCATAGATCCGCCGTCAATCTTGACACCATTACATTGCCCTCCTACCTTGGGGGGCATGAAACTGCTGATCACCGTATTTCTGCTGGGCCTGTCCGTTACTGCCGGACAGGCTGATTCTTTCCCCGAAGTCTGGGGCTATTTAATGAAAGGGGAAGAGCGCTATTTTCCGGCGCATTCACCGATTACCGACGTCGGCTGTTTCAGCGCGGAAATCGACGGAGACGGCAATCTGAAAGGCGGACATTTATCCCCCCCCTCCCTTCCCGCGACCCATCCCTCCCCCCGCTTTCATTTGGTGGTCACCATGCCGTGGAACCCGACGCTGGCGCATATTTATCTGAACCCGGAACTCCCTTTCCGAAGCCGTATCATTGCGGAAATTGCCGAGCGCTCAAAAAATTTCGACGGGGTGCAGATCGACTTTGAAAGCATCGCGAAAGAGGACGGAACGGCCTACCTCAACTTTCTGGCCGCCGTGAAAAAAGCCCTGCCGGAAAACAAGCTGTTTTCTGTCGCCGTAATGGCTCGCTGGGAATCGCATAAAAAGGCGAATCCGGATGACGCCTTCGACTATCCTTTCATCGGAATGATCGCCGACCGCGTCGTCGTCATGGCCTACGACGAGCACTATCGGGGCGGATCGCCCGGCCCGATTGCCTCTCTTCCGTGGTGCCGCAATATTTACGCATACGCGCTCAAAACGATTCCGCCCGAAAAACTGATCATGGGCATTCCGCTGTACGGCCGCAGCTGGCAGAAAGAAAAGACAACCGACGCCTTCCGAAACCCCGAAGTCTGGACGGATATGCGCATCAATAACTGCCGCCCGCAAAGTAGCTCCGATGAGGGAGGAAGTTATCACTACACTACAAATGTAACCATTCATGTGCACTTTGAAGACATGGCCTCGCTGAATGCAAAAATGGAGCTGTATTGTTCAACCCCGATACAGGGCATCGCCTTCTGGCGCATCAGTCAGGAACCGCTGAATTTCTGGAAAAACAACCGTTTATTACACTCAGAGTGACGATCGTCACAACAAGTGTAACACCGAAAAGGAGGTAAAAATGAAGATGGAAAACTGGATTCGCGTTATCGCCGGCTCATTCATTCTGATTTCGCTGGCCCTCGCAAAATGGGTTCACCCCAACTGGATTTGGTTCACCGTATTTGTCGGCGCAAACCTGCTCCAGTCCGGCATCACAAAATGGTGCCTGATGGAAAAAATACTCGCCAAACTCGGCGTTGAAAAATAGAGCCCATTTTTTGATCAGCGAAAACACCGCTTAGTGGGCGATGCTTCGTCGGAGCCGCCAATATGTAAAGAGTGGCTCCGACGAAGCACCGCCCTCCATTCATCCCAACAAAAAACCCAATGACCGAACACTTCCAGCCATTGGGTTTTCACGAATCAATTGTCACGTATAACCCCAAATTCGTGAATGGAACCACGAATCGACACGAATAATCACTAATGAAGAACGTTTTACAAAAAACGAGGAACTCATCGGCAGAGTGACTGCCGAAACCAAAGGCTGTGACTGAGAAAACCCTCTATTATTGGTGATTCGTGTCAATTCGTGCCGATTCGTGGTGAGTCATTTTCGTTTTCAGGATAACGATTATCCATTCAGCTCAGCCTGCAGCTCGGCGTCGGATGCGAGCACCTCTTCGGCCATTGTTTTCTTATAGGCTTTGAGTTTATCGGCCAAACCGGTATCGGAAATTGCCATCATTTGAACGGCCAGAATGGCGGCATTAATGGCACCGGCTTTACCGATCGCCACCGTGGCCACCGGAACGCCTTTGGGCATTTGCACGGTGGAAAGCAGGGAATCCATTCCGTCGAGTGCCCAGCCTTTAACCGGAATTCCGATTACCGGCAGGATGGTGTGTCCGGCCAAAACACCGCAAAGGTGGGCTGCACCGCCGGCGGCACCGATGATGACTTTATAGCCGTTGTCGGCGGCGCTTTCGGCAAAGGCAACCGCTTCGTGCGGTGTGCGGTGCGCCGACATGACTTTAACGGTGCTTTCGACGCCGAACTGTTTCAGTGTTTTTACGGTGAATTCAAGAGTCGGCCAGTCGGTTTTGCTGCCCATTACGATGGCCACTGTTGGTTTTATATCTGCCATGATTCATCTCTCCTATTCGTTATTAAAATCGAGACCCAGCCGTTTCAGTTCGCGGTGGGCGATATCATTGCGGTAAAACGCGTCTTTAAAACTGATGGTTTCGACGGCGATATAGGCCTTCGAAAGTGCGTCCGGCAGATCCCGGCCCAGCGAAGTAATTCCGAGAACGCGGCCGCCTGCCGTCACCACTTTGTCGCCGTTAATTGCAGTTCCCGCGTGGAAAACGACGGTGTCTTCGACCGCGTTGGCTTTGGCGAG
The DNA here is from genome assembly GCA_003252225.1 of Kiritimatiellales bacterium. Taxonomy (GTDB): domain Bacteria; phylum Verrucomicrobiota; class Kiritimatiellia; order Kiritimatiellales; family Pontiellaceae; genus Pontiella. Next base: position 6,499 of record QKFE01000362.1, read on the forward strand.
ATTTTCAATTTCATCGCCTTTTGCGTAATCGCCCGGATAACCACCGGCCACCATCACCACACAAACACTGTGCTCTTTTTTCCACGAAATCAGCTCCTCGGTCAAATTACCGTCAATCACGGCGTTCATGGCCGGAAGCATATCGCCTTCCCAGCGCGCCAAAACAGCCTGCGTTTCGGGATCGCCGAAACGGCAGTTAAATTCAACCACGCTCGGCTGGCCGTTTTCAATCATCAGCCCCGCGTACAAAACCCCCTTATAGGTAATGCCGCGTTTTTTGAGTTCGGCCAATGTGCGGTCGTACACTTCCTCTTTGACCTTTTTCAGAACGGTGTCGGTCACAATAGAGGCAGGCGAATACGCCCCCATTCCGCCGGTATTCGGCCCCCGGTCTTTTTCAAAAATACGCTTATGATCCTGCGACGCCGCCAGCATCACCACATTTTCGCCGTCGATCAGCGCCAAAATCGACGCCTCTTCTCCAACGAGAAAATCTTCGATGACCACCCGGCTTCCGGCATCGCCGAACGCATTGCCTTCGAGTGCGTCGCGAATGGCCGCTTCCGCCTGTTCGACGGTTTCCGCCACCGTCACCCCTTTTCCGGCCGCGAGTCCGTCGGCTTTAATCACAATCGGCGCGCCGCGCTCCCGCACATAGCTGCACGCCGCGTCGGCATCGGAAAAGGTTTCATAGGCCGCCGTCGGAACACCGGCCGATTTCATAATTTCCTTGGCAAATTCCTTACTTCCTTCGAGTTCGGCGGCCGCTTTATTCGGCCCGAAAACGCGGATTCCATCCGCTTCCAAAACATCGGTCAATCCGGCACAAAGCGGGGCTTCCGGGCCGATCACGACCAAATCGGGTTGGTTTTCAGCACACCAGCTTTGAATGCCCGCAATATCGGTGGCCCCGAAATTCAGGTTGGTTGCCAGTTCGGCGGTTCCGGCATTGCCGGGGGTGCAGAACAGCTCCGGCTTTGCGCTGTCATTCGCCAGTTTCCACACCAGCGTATGCTCGCGTCCGCCATTTCCAACGACCAAAATTTTCATTGCTCAACTCCT
>QKFE01000323.1 GCA_003252225.1 Kiritimatiellales bacterium
GTGGGGTCTTCAAACGTATCGAGCGGATAGGCGTGCAGCAGGAAAATGTCTTCGCCGGTGAAGAGCATGGAGCCGTTGCCGCCTTTTTTGATGAGGACATATTCGGGGCCGAGTTCGAGTAGTTTTTTCGCGGCGTTGTTCAGTGTGTGTTCTCCGGTGAAAAGCTGGGCTTCGGATTCATTGAGGGTGAGCATGTTGCATTTGCCGATAACTTTTTCGAGGTCGTTTTTGGCGATGTTGATCCACAGATCCATCGTGTCGATCAGCACGAATTTCGGGTTGCGAACCTGTTCGAGCACGTGCAGCTGGAGGGCGGGGTGGATGTTGCCGAGGAAAAGGTAGGGGGCTTCTTTGTAGTCTTCGGGCAGTTCGGGGGAGAAGGATTCAAATACGCCGAGATCGGTGAAGAGGGTGTCGCGGTTATCCATATTTTCGTGGTAAACACCGCCCCATCGGAAGGTTTTGCCTTCGACGGTCTGCAGGCCTTCGAGATCGATATTCATGTTTTCCCACGTGCTGCGGAATTGAGCGGGGAAATCGGTTCCGACGACGCCGACCATTCCGGTGTGGGTGAAAAAGGAGGCCGCGGCGCAGGCATAGCTGACGGAGCCGCCGAGGATCTCTTCGCGTTTGGCGTTCGGGGTTTCGATGGTGTCGATTCCGATGGAACCGACGATGGTGAGGTCAACAGCGGGCTTGGTCATGAACAGGTCTCCTTTAGTTAAATGGCATAAAAAAGTGCGGTCAGGCCGATGAGGCCGATGATGTAGGTTTGGGGGTCTTTGGCGGCGAAGGCGAGCGGGTCGTCGTGCATCTTTCCGCGCCAGGCGAGGTGCCAGATGCGGGTGATCCAGTAGAGCAGCAGCGGGCAGAAAACCCACAGCAGTGCGGGCGTTGTATACAGCTGGGAGACGCGGTCGGAGTTTAAATACATCGTGAAAACAAAAACCGAAATATACCCGCTTGCCGTTCCGAAACCTAAAAGGAGGGGAAGATCGCCGACTTTATACCCGCGTTCGCGCCGCGCTGAATCGGCATCGGGCGTCTCCTCCATTTCCTTCAGTTCGGAAAGCCGCTTAACCAGTGCGAGGCTTAAAAACAGGAAGATGGCGAATTCGATAAACCAGGCCGATACGGGAGTTCCGGTGGCGGCGGAACCGGCGACGATACGCATCGAATAGAGGACGGCCAGCGTTAAAACATCCGCGACAGCCAGCTGTTTGATGCGCCACGAATAAAGCGTGGTGATCAGGTAATAACTCAGCAGCGTGTATAAAAAAAGCGGCGGCAGGAAGAAACAGAGCCCAAAACTCAAAAAGGCCAGAACCGGGATCAGCGCTGCGCCGCGCATAATCGCGAGATCGCCCGCGGCAAAAGGGCGTTTGCATTTGCGGGGGTGGTGCTGGTCGGCGCTCAAATCAAACAGGTCGTTGAGCACATAAATTGAAGATGCGGCGAAACTGAATGCGAAAAAAGCCAGTGTTGACTGAACAACGGCCGACACATCGGAAAAGCGGTGGGCCAGCAGCATCGGCGAAAATATCAGGATATTTTTCAACCACTGATGGCAGCGCATCGCTTTAAGCATCATTTTTAAAACCGGGCGCTTTTCGATGAAAATATGATCCGCTTTTTTAATGTAGGCTTTCGCGGCCGGCGATGGATTGGCCACAATAACCTGTTCCGCCGCATCCCAGATCGGGAAGTCCGCTTTATCGTTTCCGGCATAGCCGAATTTCGGGAAGCGCGATTGGATCGCTGCGAGTTTTGCGCCGTGCCGGAGATTGACTTCCGCATTGCTGGCGAGGGTCGCCGAAAAAATACCGAGGTGTTCGGCGACGGCGTCGGCCGTGCGGTAATTCGATGCGGTGGCCAGCACCAGTGTTCGCCCGGCGGCGTGTTCTTTGCGGAGATAACCGAGCAGCTTCGTGTTGTAGGGCAGGGTGGAGGCGTCGAGCGAAACCCGCTGCATCACCTGCTCTTTAAGGTGCGATTTCCCTTTGGCGATCCAGCCGGGGATTTTGAAGATACAGGCCGGTTCACGGCGAAGCAGCAGAAAGAGGGCTTGATGCAACGTGTCGAGTTTGACGAGTGTTCCGTCAAGATCGACGCATAATGGTATGGATTGGCTTCCGCTCATTTATTCTGACGATTGACGAGTGAGCCGTAATTGACCCAGCCTTTTCCCCTTCGATAATTCATCACGTATCACGTATCACGTATCACGTATCACGTATCACGCATCACGTATCACGCATCACGACTTATATTCACCTGTATGTATCCGCTGCGGATTTTTTCTTCAAGCTTGCGCTTCAGCCGGAAGCGGATCTGTTCGCGTACAAAAGGGATTAAAAGGGCGAAACCGGCGCAATCGGTGATCAGGCCGGGAGTAATCAAAAGGGCGCCGGCAATCAGAATCATTACACCGTCCATCAGTTGCGGTGCGGGCAGGTTTCCGCGCGCAGTTTCCTGCTGTATTTTAAACAGGATGGAAATGCCCTGCCGCCGTACCAGCGCGGCCCCGGTGATACCGGTCAGCAATACCAGTGCAAAGGTTGCGCCGAGGCCGACGATGCCGTGCAGTTTGATGAGCAGGGCCAGTTCAAGCAGCGGAAGGCCGATGAACAGGACTAGCAGGTATTGCAGCGGCATGGGAGCTCTCCCGATTTAGTACTCTCTATTCAAATCCCATCATGTTTGCGACGGATTTTTCTTACAGAAGATCGCAAAGCCCGCAAAGTCAATGGATTCCATTCTTCGCGTCCTTTGCGCTCTTCTGTTAAAATTTGGTTCCGGCTCTGCCGGGTTAGGATTCTTCGCCTTCTTCGGAATTTTCTTTGGTCAGGTCTTCGAAGCCGGCTTCTTCCAGCAGGGAATCCTGCCAGGCGGCGATGAGTCGCTGCTGTTTGTCCTGCCGGAGGCTTTCGGTGAGTTCTTCGCGCATCGGCGGCAGTTCGGTTGCTTCGTTGCCGGGTTCACGGCTGGATACGTATGCAATGATGTAATCACTTTCGGTCGGAATCAGGTCGGCCAGCGTACCGGCTTCGTCCTGAAGGGTGGCGGATGCGATTTCCCGGCCATACTGTTCCTCCAGCGGCATGGTTGCGCTGAACGGCGCGGTGGTTTTCAATTCAAGATTAAGGGCGGTCAGCTGGTCGGCGAAGGGTTTTCCTTCGGCAAGCGCTTTGGCGATTTCGGCATGAAGGCTTTCCGCTTTTTCGTTATAGGCTTTTTCGTATGCGTCGAGTTTGGCCGCTTCCATCACTTCGTCCTTTTTAACGTCAAAGGCGGGGAGGAAAGAGGGCAGGCGTTTTTCGAGCGCGATGACGTATACGAAATTGCGGCCGACGACCGGGTCGCTGTAGTAGTGCGTCGGATCTTTTTCGAGCTCGAATGCGGCGCGCGCGAACGGGGCGGTTGGATCAACACCCCGAACGGCGTCGGTTTGTGCGAACGCCGGGGTGTTTTTCACGATGGTTTTACCGGCTGTTTCCGCCGCCTTTTCAAAGGTAACGGTTTCGTCAGCCAGCATCGCGACCACGGTATCCGCCGCATCGAAGGCCTGACGGCGCGCCAGATCTTCGGTCAGTGCGGCGGTGATTTCGGGTTTCACTTCTTCGATCGGTTTGTATTCCGGCTCGGCACCGGGCTGATCCGGGTTGCCGGGTTTCATATAGCGCTGTTTATTCTGGTCATAAAACGAAGTGATCATTTCTTCGGTCACGGCGACGCTGTTGGTGTAATCGGCGACGGCAAACTGGATGTAGTGGGCGATTACATTTTCCGGAATCCGGAACTGTTCTTTGTTGGTTTCAAAGTAGACTTTCGCCTCTTCGTCCGTGACGGCGGGCTCTTCAACCAGCGCGTGCGGAATCAGCGCATATTCAACCGTTACTTTGTCGTTATACAGGTGGAATGCCTGTTTGATTTCCTCTTCGGTGACCAGCGCGCTTTGGGAGGCCATCGCCGAGGCTTTGCGCATCAGCACGTTTTCGTGCATCATAATTTCAAACCCTTTCGGGCTGATGTTCATCTGCGGGAGAATGCGCGCGGCGAACTGGTCGTAAAACGTTTTGTCGAACTGGCCGGTCTGCGGGTTGGTAAACACCGGGTATTCCTTAATAGCCTGACGGACTTCGTCGGCAGAAACCGTCAGGCCCATCTGTTCGGCTTTTTTAATGGTGGCCAACCGCTGCCAGGCCATTTTATGCAGCACCTCGGCGATCTCGTCCGTCAGCCGCAGCTGGCGGCCGTACATCATCATTTCGATGGACGCCTGCGCGTACACGTTGCGGTAGCTCTGGCCGAACTCGGCGCGGGTGACATCCTCCCCGAAAAGCCGCCCGGCAACTTCCTTCATTTGCTGCTGCTGTGTTTTCTGTCCGCCGGTTTTGGAGCCCGTATAAACGCCGACGAATGCGATGCTGATAAAAATCGCGAAAACCAGCCAAACGGTTTTGTTATGAATAATCTTATTAAACTTTGAAATCATCATTGCCATGGTTGTCTGTCCTCTCTCCTTCTCAATCTATGTAAAAAGAACCCGCAAACCCTACCGATTGCACCCAAACGGGTCAATCCGGGAAGTCGGGGATTTCGCGGGCGGAAATTGCCGGTTACAAAATCTTCAGTTTCGGCAAGTCCTGAATATCGACGGCGCCGATGACGCGGTTGCCGGAATCGACGACGATGAGGTCGTCGATATTGTGCTTTTCGTAAATATTCAGGATTTCGAGGGCGAGCATGTCCGGTTTCAGGGTAATCGGATTGACGGTCATCACCTGCTCGACGGGCTGTTCGACGAGGTTCGGGGTTTCAATCAAATGGCGGCGGAGGTCGCCGTCCGTCATAATTCCGGCGAGTGTGTTGTCGGGATGAATGATGGCGACGCAGCCGGCTTTTGCGCCGGTCATGGCAATCAGGGCTTCGCGGACCGGCTGGCCGGTATTTACGGTGGCGCATTTTTCGCCCGTACGCATCACATCTTCGACGCGCAGCAGCAGGGTTCGGCCGATCGCGCCGCCGGGGTGCAGTTTGGCGTAGTCTTCAATTTTAAAACCGCGCGCTTCGAGCAGTACCATCGCGAGCGCATCGCCGAGGGCAAGCGTTGCGGTGGTGCTGGTGGTGGGGGCCATATTAAAGGGGCAGGCCTCCTGATCGACTTTGATGGAAATGAGTATATCGCTGTGTTTCGCGAGGGCGGAATCCGGCTCGCCGGTCATTGCGATGATTTTGACGCCTTTCCTTTTTACGGGCTGGAGCAGGGCGATCAATTCGTCGGATGCGCCGGAATAGCTCATCGCCAGCAGAATGTCGCGGTCGGAGAGGATACCGAAATCGCCGTGCATCGCTTCGATGGGGTGCATGACGACGGCGGGGGTTCCGGTGCTGGTGAGGGTTGCGGCGATTTTATTGCCGATATGCAGGTTTTTCCCGACGCCGGCAACAACCACTTTTCCGCCGTTATCCAGAGTCGCCAGAATGGCGCCGACTGCCGCCGAAAAACCGCCGCCGATTTCATTTTTCACTTTTTCGAGGCCGGCCATTTCAATGTCCAGCACTTCCCTTGCGCGTTGAATATAGTCCAAAATACTCTCCTTCATAGCGACCGCCGACCATTTGGTGCGAATCACTTTTCCTGTTTACCCGATTTTTTTGAGCCGGTGGAATTTATTTATTCAATTAATGGCGGCGAACCTCTATGGTTTCGCACTTATGGACAACTTAGGAGCAGAAATGGCGAAGAGCGGATCGAGAGTCGGGTATTGGATTGCAATTGCAATTTTAGCGGTAATGTTGTTCGGCAGTTTCCTGACCATTGTCGGAATGGGGTCGCTGCTGGCACTTTCGGGCGGGGGAAAATCGACGGCGGGGATGGATTATCCGATGGATGAAGAGCCCTGTTTTGAGGAAATCTGGTCGCAGGGCTATGGCGAAGATAAGGTGGTGCGGATCACCCTCGCCGGCGTGATTATGCGCGGCCGCCGCGAACGGATGTTCGGCTATGAGCCCGATATGGTCGCCACTGTTCTCTCCGAAATTCGCGCCGCAACCATCGATGAAAACGTGAAAGGCATTTTGCTGGAAGTCGATTCCCCCGGCGGTTCCGTGACGCCCAGCGACGAAATTTACATGGCGCTCGAACAGTTTAAGCGGAAAGGCGACGGCCGGAAAATCGTTGTGTTTATCCGGGATCTCGGCGCTTCCGGCGCGTACTATGCCGCGATGGCCGGCGACCATATTGTTGCCGAACCGACCGCGATCGTCGGCTCCGTCGGGGTCATTATGCAGACGCTGAATCTGAGCGGACTGGGCGAAAAGATCGGGATTTCCTCCGTCACCATTGCCTCCGGCGAAAACAAGGATATGCTCAACCCGTTCGAAAAGGTGAATACCAATCATGTGGCGATGCTGCAGGTGCTGATCGACGATATGCAGGATCGTTTCGCCTCCATCGTTCAGAGATCCCGGAACCTTGAAAGCCGCGAACTGCTCGACGGCCGCGTTTTCACCGCAGCGCAGGCGGAAGAATACAACCTGATCGACCGAATCGGCTATTTGCAGGACGCCGTGAATGATATGGCCGCAATGCTCGGCGCTGAAGAAATTTATATCGTGCGCTACACCCAGAAACAGTCTTTCTGGGATCAGCTGCTCGGCGCAAAAGGCCCGCAACTGCCCAACCTCAATGCCATCGAGCCGCCGCGTTTTTTTTACCTTTGGAACCCCTGATTTTTAGGAGGGAAAAATGAAAGCGAAAACAGTACTCAGTCTAATTCCGGTTATCGCCCTGACCGGGTGCGAAACCATCCAGACCCCGCGCCAGCGGCAGGAAGCCGATGCCCGTCAGCAGCTTGCTCAGAAACACCAGCAGGAACAGGTTTTCCACGTTCGGGGGCAGGTGGAATCCATCGAAATGGAAAATGCGCGGCTTGTGCAGGAGGTGCAGAATCTGCGGCAGGAAGTCCGGAATTCCAATGCGCAGATTTCCCAGCTCAATTCCAAAATGAATGCCCTCGAAGCCAAACAGCAGCGCGAAATGGCCGAACTGATCAGCCGCGTCGAGGGGTTGCTGAATAAAGCCGTCGCTTCGCGCCCGGCTCCGTCGTCCGGCGCCAACCGCGGCCCCGGCCGGGAGCATATTGTTGAAGCCGGCCACACCCTTTCCGCGATTGCTTCCGCCTACGGCACTTCCGTCAGCAAAATCAAATCGGCCAACAACCTCAAATCCGACAGTATCTACGTCGGCCAGAAGCTGTTTATTCCCGATTAACCTTTTGCGGACAAAATGTCTGCGGTACGAATTGCCGCCATTCCGGCGGCTGTGGTGAATTGAATAACACGGGGGAAATTATGAAGAAAATAGGGGCAGGATTGGCCGCACTGGTTTTGCTTTTTGCAATTTCGGGGTGTGTTTCAAATTATGCGACCGAAAGTAATCCGGCGCAATTTGAGGCGCCGTATGGGCTGGATGCCGAGCATTTGGCGACAACGGTCACTTATTCATTGGCGTCCCGGCACTGGGATCTGCTTTCTTACGATCTT
>QKFE01000018.1 GCA_003252225.1 Kiritimatiellales bacterium
CCATAAATTGTCCCGGCATAAATGTTAAGTGACTTTGCAGTAGTGGTGGTGGTGTTCTCGAACAGAAGCCCGTCATAAATCTTTATGTCGGAACCATTGATTGTTACCGTACTGTTTTCTGCATGAAGACCTTTACCCTTTTCTTGAGTTCCGGAGCTTCCGTAAGTGGTATTGCCAGCTATGCCGCCAGACAGCGTGCCTCCTTTCAGGTTGAGTGTCCCTCCGACGGAGTGCACACCGCTTCCGCCGCTGGCGTCCAGATCGCCGGTTCCATAGGCTCCTCCGCCATATCCGCCTTTATAGCTTCCGCCATTAATGGTAAGTGTTCCTCCGTTCTGATACAGGGCATCGCCGCCTTGGGCTGAAGCGTCGTTGTTCTCCATTCTGGCCAATCCACCTGCTCCTCCTTCAAAAAGTCCTCCATTGATCAGACTTGTTCCTGATACGCGGGCACCACTTCCTCCTGTCGCACTCGCAGTGCCGTTTGCTCCCTCGCCGGAAATATCCATTGAACCGCCCCGACCTCCAAAAAATGATCCATCTGTTACATTTGCTACGCCAACATAACCGTGTCCGCCATTTGCTGTTCCGGTACTTGTTGAGCTGGAAGAGGTTGTCAGTGCTGTTAAAAAGCCTGCGTTGCCGCCGGTAAATACACCATTGGAGATAGTTGCGGAGTCGTTTGCGACGCTGTAAAAACCGCTTCCTCCACCAACATTTGCTTCCACATACCCGGCAGTTAATGAACCGGAAAACCCGCCATTTCCACCCCGGAATTCACTGTTGATGATAGTGGTTTTTCCCGCATTCCCGTTTATTCCGTTTCCGCCTATTAGCGATATGGTTGCTTTCTTAGGAATTATTTGACTGATACTGGTTTGTCCAGCATTTCCTCCGTAAAATGCAGTCTCAACGAGTTTTCCTTGGCCGGGACTTCCCGTCATGGCATCCGCTCCGTTTCCCGTGAAACTTAAAGACCAGTCATATATGTAGTCATCTACACTGGCCAAAGACAGCGTGGAACCTTTTCCTGCATTAACAAATCCTTTATACATGTTAAGAGTGCCGGAACCGTTTATGCCGACACCACTTGATCTTGAAAGAGCGGCTATTTTTCCGATGCCATATCCCGCAAGAGAAGTGCTTGCAGGTTGCGCATTTCCGCCCATGACGTAAAGATTGGTTCCAGTTACTATGCCTGAGAACAGTAATCCCGTTCCAGACTTATCAGCTCCCTGAATGTAATTTTTTGACCTGTCTTCATCATTAATAAAAGTTGTGTTTCCACCAACAGAAAGCGCTACGCCGGCATTATTATTCCACTGGTCGTATGACCCCAAGAAGGTTGCACCGTTAATTGTGGTTCTGGTGGCAGAAATCGATGCTGTAGGTGTCGAACGCCAGTTAGTCGATACCTTTTTGTACGTCCCGTCGTTGATTATAACATGACTTCCGCCTTTTATTAAAAGGGCTTGACCTTCATTGCCTGTATCAGTAACGGTAACGCCCTCTCCGCTGTTTATAACGAGTTTACTTTTGAAGCTGGATTCAACTTGAACGGTTCCGTAGTCGAAAGCCGATGCGGATGAGATTGATTTGGTGAGGTTGATTTGCGTGTCCTTGTCCTGATGAACCTCAATAAATCCATTTGCGCCATATGTTATGTAGTTAGTCGCGGTCTGCCAGTAACTCCAGGTGTTGGAAGAGCCTCCTCCGGGATAATACATAGTCCCTCCGGAGCCGTCTTCGACGACCGCATAAAATCCCCCCCAGGTGTCAATGACATTCTGAGCCAATAGAGGCAACGCCGAAGTCTGGACAATCATTAAGGCCAAAAGTGTTTTTTTCATAATTCTTCCCCTCGGTATGGTTCCGTCTGAATCTGTGTTTATAAAATCCGTCACAATATATGGCGTTGTGCCCGCGGTATCAATCCTATTTCCATTAAAACACGGCAGTGTGTTGGGTTTGTTTTGGCGATGCAATGTCTTTTTAAAAATAAGTGGCGGGTGGCAAGGGACAGTAGGATAAGCGTCCCGCTTGTCAATGCGTATGGAACCGACCGGCGGCAGACAAGCGGGACGCTTATCCTACTTTCGCACAGAGTGCGGGAATATTGCGTGATGCCCGCTTGTTTTTGATGGGGGCGGGCGGTATGTTCTGCGCTTTTCAGACGTGAAGAGTGATGCGTGAATCGTGAAAGGCGTGATTTTTTAGACCGTTACGCTTCAATCGTCACGAATCAGAAAGGCCAAGCCATGTTTAAAGATGTGTCGAGCAAAGTGAGTTTTCCGGAGATGGAGGAAGAGGTTATCCGGCTTTGGAGAGAGCAGGATACGTTTAAAAAATCGCTGGAAATCCGTAAAAACAGCAAGGAGTTTGTATTTTACGACGGCCCTCCATTTGCGACGGGACTGCCGCATTATGGGCATCTGCTGGCCGGCACGATTAAAGACATTATTCCGCGCTATCAGGCGATGCGGGGACATTATGTCTCACGCCGGTTTGGCTGGGATTGCCACGGTTTACCGATCGAGGCGCTTGCGCAGGAGGCTTTGGGGCTGGCGGGGGCGCCCGCGATTAAAGAGGCCGGAGTCGATGTTTTTAATGAACAGTGCCGCTCGATGGTGACGAAATATGTCGAAGAGTGGGAAAAAACAGTTACTCGAATGGGTCGTTGGGTTGATTTTGAGAATGACTATAAAACCATGGACACGCCGTTCATGGAGACGATTTGGTGGGTATTTTCGCAGCTTTGGGAGCAGGGGCGGATTTATAAAGCGCACCGAATTATGCCTTACAGCTGGAAACTGAACACCCCGCTTTCCAATTTTGAGGCCGGCCGGAATTATCAGGATGTACAGGATCCGGCGATTACGGTGCGGGTTCGGCTGCTTAATTTTGAGTTTGAACATGCGTCGGCGCTGATTTGGACGACGACGCCGTGGACGCTGCCTTCAAATCTGGCGATCTGCGCCGGGCCGAATATCGATTATGTGGCCATTAAGGATAAAGAAACGCGCGAGGTCTTTGTTTTGGCGCAGGCGCGGCTTGCGGCCTATTATAAAACAGAGGAAGAGTACGAAATCCTGAAAACGTACAAAGGGGCCGATTTGAAGGGGCTCTATTACGAGCCGATTTTTGACTATTTTAAGGAGAACCCCCTGTCGTTCCAGATTTTGAACGATGATTTCGTTTCGACCGAAGACGGTACTGGGATTGTGCACATGGCGCCGGCCTATGGCGAAGATGACTACCGCATCTGCCGCGAAGCGGGCATTCCGCTGGTTGATCCGCTCGATGAGGACTGTATTTTTACGGCGCAGGTGCCCGATTATGCGGGGCAGTTCTGCAAAGATGCCGATAAAGCCATTATTAAGGCGCTGAAACACAGCGGTAAATTGATCCATCAGTCGACGATCCAGCACAGTTATCCGTTCTGCGAACGCACCGACACCCCGCTGATTTACCGCGCCATCGATGCGTGGTATGTGCGGGTTGAAGATCTGCGCGAAAAAATGCTCAAAAACAACGATCAAGTGCACTGGATGCCCGATTATGTGGGTGAAAAGCGCTTCGCCAACTGGCTGGCCGACGCGAAAGACTGGAATATCAGCCGCAACCGTTTTTGGGGTTCGTGCATTCCGGTCTGGGTGAATGTGGACGATAAAGACGACATGATCTGCATTTCATCGATCGAGCAGCTGGAAACCCTTTCGGGGCAGAAAGTGGACGATCTGCATAAGCATTACGTCGACGCAATTATCATCGAAAAAGACGGAAAAACCTACAAACGCACGCCGGAAGTGCTCGACTGCTGGTTTGAATCGGGTTCGATGCCGTACGCGCAGAATCACTATCCTTTTGAAAATAAGGCCCATTTTGAGGGTAATTTCCCCGCCGATTTTATTGCCGAAGGCCTCGACCAAACGCGCGGGTGGTTTTACACGCTGATGGTTTTATCGACCGCTCTGTTTGATAAACCGGCCTTTAAAAACGTCGTCGTAAACGGGTTGGTTTTGGCGGAAGACGGGCTGAAAATGTCGAAGCGTCTGAAAAATTACCCCGATCCGGTGCATGTGATTAATGAGTACGGCGCCGACGCGCTGCGCCTTTACATGATTTATTCGCCGGTTGTCCGCGCTGAATCCCTCCGTTTTTCGGAAGAAGGGGTGAAACATTCGCTGCGCCACCTGCTTTTGCCGTGGTGGAATGCGTACAGTTTCTTCGTGACCTACGCGAACGTTGACCAATGGACGCCGGAGCAATCGGTGCCGGAACGTGATAATCTGATGGATCGGTGGATTCAAAGTTCGCTGGCCCGGCTGGAACAGCAGGTGACCGAAGCGATGGATCGCTATGACTTACAGGCCTCCGTTCGCCCGTTTGTTCAGTTTATTGAGGATTTGACCAATTGGTATATCCGCCGCTCGCGCCGCCGTTTCTGGAAATCGGACGATGATTCGGACAAAATGCAGGCCTATTCGACGCTGTACGACGTGCTGCTCGGCCTGTGCAAGATCGCCGCGCCGTTCACCCCCTTTATTTCCGAAACGATCTATCAAAACCTGAAAACCGCCCATATGCCGGAATCGGTGCATTTGTGTGATTTTCCGACCGCCGCCGACGCTAAACGCGACGAAGTGCTCGAAGGGCAAATGGCGGTGGTGATGAGTGCGGTCGAACAGGGCCGTACGTTGCGGGCGGAGTACAAAATCAAAAACCGCCAGCCGCTGGCTAAAATGCACGTGGTTTGCGACGACGAAAAGCTGCTGGCCAATATTCAGGAGCTCGAAAGCCTGATTTCCGACGAGCTGAATGTGCGCGAAGTCGTATTCGGCACCGATTCGTCCGAATTGGCAACCATTCAGGCCAAGCCCAATTTTAAACAGCTCGGCCCTAAACTGGGGCCGCTGATGAAAAAGGCGGTGCCGCTGATCAACAGCTTGAGCAATGCGCAAATCGGGGCGATTTCGTCCGGCAAAACCGTTGTTGCTGAAATGGACGGTAAATCGATCGAGCTGACGGCTGACGATATTGAAGTGGTTCGCAACCCGAAAGAGGGCATGGCGGTCAGTACCGAAGGTTCGCTGGTGATCGGGCTGGATACGCAGCTTAACGACGATCTGCTGACCGAAGGCCTGGCGCGCGAATTTGTGAATAAGATCCAAAATATGCGCAAAGAGATGGATCTCGAGGTGACGCAGCGCATTCGGATCGGATTTAAAGGTGATGAAGCAATTGGCACGGCGGTTGCGAAATACAGGGAATATATTGAGACGGAAACGCTGGCGATTGCCTGTGCGGAACTACAGCCCGGAGGTGAAAAAGAAACGGAATGGGAATTGAACGGACACCCCTGTCTGCTGTCTGTTACCCCCGCCTCTGAATAAGCGTTTTAAGTGGGTTGACAGGGTAGGGGTCAGATGATATATCCCCAACCCTTTAATCCGGGAACCAGACGAATTTTGACTGGAGATTAACTGACAATGGCTACGAAAAAGACTGAAAAAAAGGCGCCTGCAAAAAAGGCCGCTGCCAGAAAAAAAACTCCGGCCAAATCGGCCGACACGAAGAAAACAGCTTCTATGAAAAAGACAGAAACGATATTTGATGTAATGATTTCCGGCGGGCCGCTGTCGGATAAAATCGGTAAAAGCAAACATTTCACTCAGAAACAGCTTAAGGATCTGTTATTCCGCCTGCTGGAGCTGCGCGAGCGCGTCACCGGTGAAATCATCTCCATCAACCGCGATTCGCTCAGCCAGAACGAACCCGATCCCTCTCTCTCCGATCAGGGAACCGACACGTTCGACCGCGAATTTGCTCTCAACCAGCTTTCCAACGAGCAGGACGTGCTCTTCGAAATTGACGAAGCTATCCGCCGTATTGAAAACGGTTCCTATGGCATTTGCGAAATGTACGGCGAGCCGATCCACATTGAGCGTCTCGAAGCCCTGCCTTACGTGCGCTACTCCGTAAAAGCCCAGGCCGAACTCGAAAAAGGGCACAAAACCTATCGTCCGTTCGGGGCGACCATGCACGGCATGTAAACCGAATTTGTTCCGGAGGGGCTTTTGTGACGGTGCTGCTCATAGGTTTGGCCGTCCTGTTTCTCGATCAGCTTACCAAGCAGGCTGTTCGCGCAAACTTGGTCTGCGGCGGCGAATCCTTTTCGGTTATTGAAGGTTTTTTCAACCTTGTTTATGTTCGTAACGACGGCGCGGCATGGAATATTTTCAGCGGGCAGAATATCGTCCTGATTTTAATCTCCTTTTCCGTGATGGTTTCGCTGCTGGTTTTCCGTCGGCGTTTTCTCGGCGAAAAATGGGCCGATAAAATCATGCTCGGTCTGATGCTCGGCGGTATTGCCGGAAACCTGATCGACCGCATCCGGTTCGGATGGGTCACTGATTTCCTCGACTTTGAATTCGGGGCGTATCATTACCCCTCCTTTAACATCGCCGATTCCGCGATCTGCATCGCCGTATTCCTTTACGTCATCACCAACCTCTTTTCCAAGCCGGGAGCCGGGGGCAGGGAGCCGGGAGAAGCGGGAAAGAGGGCGATCGATGGGCAGTGAACCCCATGCTCCGCGCTCCACGCCCCGCGCTTTCTTTTTAGTGGGTCCAACTGCGTCGGGAAAAAGCGGGGTGGCTCAATACATCGCCGAACAAAGCGGGCAGATGATTGTTTCGGCGGATTCGATGAACCTCTATCGCGGAATGGATATCGGCACGGCGAAACCCACCGCATCCGAGCGCGAAAAAGCGGACTACGCCGGATTCGATCTGGCCGACCCCACCGAAAAATTCAGTGTTGCCGCCTGGCTCGAAGCCGTAAAACCCGCCTTCCAATCAGGACGCGAAATCATCGTTGCCGGCGGAACCGGGTTATATGTCAAATGCCTCACCGAAGGGTTCGATGATGTGCCGCCGGAAAATACGGAATTGCGCGAAGAGCTCGAAAGCCTTGAATTTTCCGAGCTGGAAAGCCGGGCGAAATCGGAGGCCGCTGATTTGTACGAACAGTTGACGGTGGATGACCAAAACAACCCCCGCCGACTGATCCGGATTCTCGAACGTACCGCCGGCATCCTGCCGGCCACAGGGCAGGCTGGAAGCCTGCGATACGGGGGGAGCTGGAATTCAAAACCAAAACCCAGACTGACCGGGCTGTATGTTGAGCGCGAAATTCTGGTTCAGCGAATTGAAAAGCGCGTTGAGCAAATGTATGCCTCCGATCTGCTCGACGAAGCGAAAGGGCTGATTGGTTTGGATCTGTCGCCGACCGCATTGCAGGCGATCGGGTATGCGGAAGCCTTTGCGGTTTTGAAAAATGAAATCACGATGGCCGAGGCGAAAGAACGCACGGTGATCCGGACGCGGCAGTTGGCAAAACGGCAGATGACCTGGTTTCGGAATCAGCTGAATATTGAATGGATCGACACAGCCCAATTTAACACCATCGAAAAACTGGCCGATGCCGTACAAAGCAAGTGGAAACAAACCGGCCCAACTAAAGTACAAATCTAAACCACAGAAT
>QKFE01000114.1 GCA_003252225.1 Kiritimatiellales bacterium
GATTGATATCGGCGGAGAATCGACGCGGCCCGGCGCGGAACCGGTTTCTTTGGCAGACGAACTGGAACGAACCATTCCAGTGATTTTGAAAATCCGCGAACACTCGGACGTGCTGATTTCAATTGATACAACAAAGGCGGAAGTCGCCCGGCAGGCCATGGAAGCGGGGGCGCAGATTATCAACGATATTTCGGCGCTCGAAGCGGATGAAAAAATGGCCGGTGTTGCGGCTGAAACGAAAGCCGGTGTGGTGCTGATGCACAGACAGGGAACGCCGCAGACGATGCAGCAGAACCCGGTGTATGAAAATGTGGTGAATGAAGTCTGCGCCTATCTGCAAAGCCGGATTCATTTTGCGGTTAAATGCGGGGTTCCGGATTCCGCCATTGCGATCGATCCGGGCATCGGGTTCGGCAAAACATTTGAACACAACCTCGAACTGCTCCGGGCGATTCCGGTACTGGCGGCATCCGGCTATCCGGTTTTGATCGGCGCATCGCGCAAACGGTTCATCGGGCAGATTCTCGGCCGGGAAAATCCGGCCGAACGGATGGCGGGAAGTCTGGGAGTTGCGGGGTGGTCGGCGCAGTTCGGAGCCCATATTTTAAGGGTGCACGATGTAATCGGCACTTGCGATGTCTGCCGCATCGTGGATACACTTATGCGCAATGACAACCTTCGACTGGAAAGAGGCCTTTGAAATACCGGATACGCTGGGATGGATCGAAATCTTCATTCTGGCCGGTATGCTTTATTTCGTGTTCCGCCTTTTCAAAGGAACGCGCGGAGCCTCGATCCTGACCGGGCTGATTATCCTCTTCGGCACCCTGCTGCTGATCACCAACATCAGCCGCCTCGATGTGCTCAACTGGCTGCTTTCGCGGCTGATGCTTTATATCTCGCTGGCGGTGATGGTGATTTTCCAGCCCGAAATCCGGCGGGTGCTGGCACAGCTCGGAAGACAGCCCTGGCGCAACAATGATAATCTGGCGGCGCAGAAAAGTCTGGTGGATCCGATTATGCAAACGGTGAAGACGCTTTCCAAACGCAAGATCGGCGCGCTCATTGCCATCGAACGCGAAATCGGAATGCGCACCATTCAGGATTCCGGCATCAAACTGAACGCCGTCGTCAGTTCCGAACTGCTCGCAACCATTTTCTTTCCGCACACCCCGCTGCACGATGGCGGCGTGATTATTTCGGGCGATAAAATCCGCGCTGCCGGCTGTCTGTTCCCGCTTTCGCAGCGGGAGGAAATCAGCAAACAACTAGGCACACGTCACCGCGCGGCCATCGGCATCACCGAAGAAACCGACGCCATCGTGATTGTTGTTTCGGAAGAGACCGGCGCCATCTCCGTTGCCTATAACGGTCGCCTGCGCCGCGGCATGGACGAGGAGCGCCTGCACCGCGTCCTCTCCTCGATGCTGCGGCGGGAACGTACCGGACTGGCGCGCTTCCGCGAAAAAATACAGGCCGGCGAAACGGAAGCCACAGACACCATCGCCCTGATTGGATTCGGTGAGGAGCACGATGAAGAATAGCCTTTTCAACCTATATAAAGACAAGTGGCTGATTCTGCTTTGCATCTTTCTCGGGTTTCTCGCCTGGCAGGGTATCCGGAAAAATATCGGGTTTGAAGTTTCCGTTTCAAACGTTGCCGTGGATGTGGATATTCCGCCCGGCTGGGCTGTATCAGAAAAATCAGCGCCGCGCGTCAGCATCCTCTTCCGCGGTTCGCGCGAAGATATCCGCTATCTCAACAACGAACAGCTGCGCGTGATTATCCCGGTGCCGGAACCGCAATACGGCAAAGAGATGGAGGTCCGACTTTCCGAAAAACTGCTCAAAAACCCGACCAGCGCCAAAGTCGTCCGCTTCAACCCTTCAACCATCACGCTGAAACTCGATCAGGAAATTGAACGGCGCCTTCCGGTTAAAGCCATGACGGAAAACAATCTTCCGGCGGGCCTCCAGACTGAACGCATTATCTCGACCCCGGCCTCCGTCGTGGTTTCCGGCGCCCGCGAAATGCTTGAAAGCCTCGAAAGCATTCATACGAAACCGGTCGACCTGAAAGACCGGAACGGCAGCTTCAAAGAAAGCGTTCAGGTGGCGCTGCTCCAGCCGGATCGTATGCGCGCTGAACCGGACTGGATCACCGTTGAAGTGGTTGTGGCGGCGCACACCGGCACAAAACAGCTCGAAAAAATTCCCGTGCAGGTGATGAGTACGCCGGGCGAAAGCCGTAAAGTGAACGTCACGCCGCAAACCATCAACGTCACCGTCCGCGGGCCGCAGCAGAAAATCGAAACCCTTCAGGCCTCATCGGCTCTTGCCTATGTCAGCTGCACGGAACTGACGGAAAGCACCGGCTATGACCTGCCCGTTGTGGTTGACCTGCCGGAAGGAATTCAGCTGGTAAATACGGAACCGGCTGTCGTTCACGTTGAAATCGGAACCCTGAATTAGGAATTTTCATGAAACCTTTTTTAATCATCGCCCCCCTTTTCATACTCAGCTCTTCCGCAGTCTTCGCGCAGGAAACCAATACAGCGGAAAGCGCCGCTTCCGGGCTGCAGCTATCCTCCCAGACCGACGAAGAACGCGTTGAATTCCTGCTGCAGGTTGCTCAGGCCTATGTTCAGGACAAAGAGTACGAATCAGCCATCAACGCTTACGAACGTGTTCTTAAAATCGATCCCGAAAACAAGCAGGCGCGCTACATTGTCGCCACCGTTTACATCAACGCCAAACAGTATCAGAAAGCCGAAGAGATGCATCTGGCGCTGCTCGCAGATTTTCCAGACGATTTTCAGATTCTGAACAACCTTGCATGGCTCTATGCCACCGCCGAAGACCCCGATTTCCGCGACGGCGAAAAGGCGGTTAAAATGGCGCAGGAAGCGATGGTTATGGCCCCGAACGACCACCATGTCTGGAGCACCCTGTCCGAAGCCTACTACGTGACCGGCGAATACGAAAAAGCCCTCCGCGCCATCACCCAGATGGCCCGGCTCGCCTCCCGCTACGGACAGGGCATCACTCAACAGCAGGTGGATGATTACAACGAACAGATCAAAAAATGCAAACGCGCAATGGATGCGCATAAAGCGATAAGCGGCGAAAAAAGCGGCGATTCCGCCACCAACACAACGGCGGAAGCCGCTCAGTAAACGAAGATTCCAAGCCCCAGCAAAAGAATTCCAATCGCCGTTTTCCCGAATGCCGCCGTTTTAAAACGGGCTTCATTCTCCAGAAACGGTTTGTACCACTTCCGGAAATACCACGGCGACATCAGCACCGTGATACCGTAAATCACCCACACATACGCCAGCGCAACAACCACCTGAAAAAACGGCGCACCCGAAAGCGAAGCCGTCCGGACAATCGGAACCGCGATCAGGCATAGAAAACCGCCCAATGCCCGGGGAGCAAGCAGCTCTTTCATATACGTCACACTTGCCGCAAAAACGCCGAGAGCTACGAACGGGATATAAGGCTTAATCACACCGAAAAACCCCATATTCATCGCCGCCGCCTCGCGCGCGCCGAGAAAACAGCAGAGCGCAGTAAAAATCCAGGCCGGCACCGTACTGCGCGGAAAAACCTCCGCAAACCGGTGAACCAGTTCAGGCCGCAAAATACCGGTGATTCCGCCGGCGGTTGCCAGCAGCCCCAAAACGATCGCTATCCACTGTAAACTCATGCAAAGCTCCAAAAAATCAACAAAGTGCGGATAGTGGTCCACCCGGCAATTCAGTGCAAGCCAACAATGAAGCCTTATTCCGGGCGGCAGAAAATAGCGGGTGGGGGGCGCGGGGGGAGGGATTCGGCTTTAAAATGGGTTTCCCCGCGCCCCTTCCGCTTACTGCAAATGCGGCGATGGGTTGTGTTCGTTTTTTTTGCCGCTATATTGTCCGGATGAAAAACCCGATTTACACAGAGAGTACGGCAACGCTGGCGGAGGTGGCGCGGAAGGCGGGGGTATCGCGGCAGACGGCGGGGCGGATTCTCGGAACGGACGCGCACAAACACCGGCCGGATACGGTTGAGCGGGTTCGCGCGGCGGCCGAAAAGCTGGGATACCGCCCTAATCTGCTGGCGAAAAGTATCGTGGCGGGCCGCACGTACAGCATCGGGGTTTTGATGCCGCCGAATTCGGATACCTATTGCTACCAGATCGGAACGGGGATTCACGACCGGCTTTCGCGCACCGATCTGATCCCTATTTTTCTGCAGCCGTCGTCCGAACACCCGGAACACGAACAGATTCACCGGCTGGTTGACCGCCGTGTTGACGGCGTGCTGCTTTTCCCGACGACGATCAAAGTGGCGCCCGGCTATTTCAACGAAATCGCGCGGCGCAATATTCCGGTGGTCTGCATGAACCAGCCGATTGCCAGCGAAACACCCTGCGATTTTGCGGGTACCGACGAAGTGAAAAGCAGTGAAAATGCCGCCGAATATCTGCTGCGGAAAGGGCACCGCGACCTCTGCGTTATTGCCAGTTCGGGGGTTGAAGAAAATCTCGAAGAGCGCGTCGCGGCGTTTAAAAACAGGGCGGTATCTTCGGGAGCAACCTGCGCTGTTCTGCGTATGCCCAACTGGACTTTAAGCGACAACAGCGCGGCTGCGGCGAACTATTTGGAAAAGGCGCCGAAACACACGGCCTATTTCGCGGTTTCGGATGTGCTCGCCGTCGCACTCTATAAAGCGGCGGAAAAACTGGGGCTGAAAATACCCGCCGATTTTTCCGTCATCGGGTTTGCCGACCTCGATTTCGCGGCCTATCTCTCCCCGGCGCTCACGTCGATGCGGCAGGACGGTCGGCATATCGGCAAGATCGCCGCGGATCTGCTCATTGAGCGGATGAACGGCATTGGCGGCGATTCCCGCGAACTGCGCTTTCCCGCCGAACTCATTGAACGCGATTCGGTGACAGCGGTTTAATATGAAATTAATCAATTAATTTCATATAACCTATGCGCCACGCAGGAGGATTTCGTCCGCGCAACCGGTCATTCGTTCTTTCAGTTCGTTGAGGCGGGAGGAGGGGGTGCGGGGGAGGAGGGTGAATTTCCGGTTGGGCAGGTTTTCGCGCGGAATGAAGGCCTGCAAAGCCAGCCGTTTTGCGCCGCGAATAATTTCGGCGATTTCATCCATCTGTTCATCGGTGTGGAACGAGTCGATTACGGTGGTGCGGAATTCGTAATCGGGGGCTTTTTCGCGGATGAGGCTGATCGATTTCTGAATGCGGGCGGTTTCTTTGTATTTCACCAGAGCGGGGTAGCCGGAGAATCCGGTTTTAATATCCATCGCAACATAGTCGATCAGCGGCAGGCACTGTTCGAGCAGCTCCGGATTCGAGCCGTTGGTGTCGAGTTTTACATCAAAGCCAAAACGCCCCTTTAAAAACAGAATCAGCTCAATCAGATCGGGCGCAAGGGTGGGTTCTCCGCCGGTAATTACGGCCCCGTTGACCCAGTCCTTTTTAAATTTGGAGCAGGCTTCTTCCAGTTTTTCCCTCGAAAGCCCGGCCTGTTTTTTTCCCATCAACGCCGCGTTGTGGCAGAAGCCGCAGGAAAAATTACAGCCCGAGGTGAAGAATACCGCCGCAAAGTGTCTGGGATAATCCACCATCGACGGCTTTTCCAGATAGGCGTAAACGGAAGTCATTTCCGATTGTCGAGTGCCGATTTTCGATTGGATGGTCTGCGACAGCATATGCTTTAAGAAAGTGACCCGTCGGATACGGGGGTTCCGGGAACCATGTTGAGGGCCCGAACCAGTTCTTTGAGTTTGAGCGGTTTGGTCAGATAGTCATTCATTCCGCAGGCCAGTGCTTCGTCGCGGTTTTCTTTGAGGGCGTGCGCGGACAGTCCGATGATGAACGGGGTCTCCCCGCTTTCGCTCCGGATTTGGCGGGTGGCTTCCAATCCATCCATCACGGGCATTTGTATATCCATCAGGATGAGTTCGTAGGGGTTTTCTCTCTGAATTTCTACGGCTTGCTGTCCGTTTTCTGCCAGATCGGCCTTGCATCCCATTTTTTCGAGCATCTTCAGGGTGACTATCTGGTTGACCCGGTTGTCTTCCACCAACAGGATGCGGCGCGGCGCAGCGGCAGTTAGCGGGGTTTTTGAATGTTCGTGCCGCATGAAATGATCCCCTTCCAGCAGGTCGGCCAACGCTTCGTAGAGCCGCATTTTTTTAACGGGCTTAGCCATCCAGCGGTTCACAATATGGGCGGCTTCCGAGCGCGGCCGACCGCTGGAGCTGAGAATCAGGATCGGCCGGTTTCCGAAATGGCTGCTTGCGCGAAGCCGGTGAGCCAGCGCGCTTCCGTCCATATCCGGCATGGTGAAATCCAGCACTGCAAGGTCGATGCGGCCCAGTTCCGGTAAGGCCTCCAGCGCAGCCGGGCCGGATGTGAAGGTGAGCGGTTCCATGCCGGCCTGTTCTGTTTCCATCCGGAGGATTTTCAGGTTGGTTTCGTTGTCGTCTACGATCAGTACCCGGCGGTTTTCGAGAACGGCGGGGTTAAACGGGATGGCGGGCGGGGTTGTTGCATTGGTTCGGTGGACGACGATAAAGAAGCTGAATTGCGATCCGGAATTTTTTTCACTCCGTACCGTCATTGAGCCTCCCATCATTTCAATCAGCCGGTTGCAGATCGCCAGACCGAGTCCGGTTCCGCCAAACCGCCGGGTGATGGAGTTATCGGCCTGTTCAAAGGGGCGGAAGATCCGCTGCACCTCTTCGGGGGACATTCCGATGCCGGTATCGGAGACGAGGAAGCTGATCCGGCACGCATCGGTGTCGGTGGGCTCTCCTCTCACTTCGAGGAGAATTTCCCCGCTGGGTGTGAATTTGATGGCGTTGCTGAGCAGGTTGAGCAGAACCTGCCGCAGCCGGGCGGCGTCGCCGATCACATCTTCCGGCACGGAGCCGCTAAAGTATTCCATCAGCTCCAGCCCTTTTTGAACCGCCTTCGGTGCGACGATATCCAGCGCCCCTTCCACGGTCTGCACAAGGTTGAAGGGTTCGTTGTCCAGTTCCAGTTTTCCGGCTTCGATTTTGGAGAGGTCGAGAATATTGTCGACGATATCCAGCAGGGCCTCCGAACTGGTGGAGATGGTTCCGATATATTCCCGCTGCTCGGTGTTCAGTTCGGTGTCGGCGAGCAGCTCGCCCATCCCTACCACGGCGTTGAGGGGGGTGCGGATTTCGTGGCTCATATTGGCCAGAAAGATACTTTTGGCCATGGCGGACGATTCGGCTTTTTCGCGCGCTTTCGTGAGTTCCTGCTCGATCTGTTTGCTGGCGGAGATATCGCGCGAGAGGCCGAAGGTTCCGATAATGGCTCCGGTCTGATTGCGAAGCGGCATTTTTGTGGTGGAGACCCAGGTGATTTTTCCATCCGGCCAGACCTCTTTCTCTATCTGGTTGAGAAGCGATTCCCCGGTTGTGATGATCCGCTGCTCATCGCCGTAGGCTTTTGTTGCATGTTCAACGGCGAAGAGGTCGAAGTCGGTTCGTCCGAGAATTTCTTCTTTGGAGAGGCCTGTCCATGTGCAAAACGCTTTGTTCACCAGAACAAAGCGCGACTGCTCATCCTTGAAATAGATATTGTCCGGAAGGTATTCCATCAGGCTGGCCAGCAAGAAGGAGGTGTCATTCAGGTTATCATTCATGGGTGTTTTTCCCGGGGTAATCTTTATTTCCGTCGGTCGAATCCGCCCTGCGCTTCAGCGCGTTGCGGCTGTGCTTCCCTCATTTAACGCTCCAGAGTAGCTGTTTTTTGCCAGCTTTCAACACTCCTGCGGCAGTTTTCTGCCAAATGGCCGTTATATGGCGGCAGTTGGGTTCCGGGATGCGGTAAATGGAGGTCAGGCGGAAAAACCCGCTGGCGGGTGAAAAAAGTGACCCGCCGGGCGCGGGGGTAAGGGGGTGCGCCCGGCGGGTCGGGGGTGAAGCGTTGTTAGTCTTCCAGGGCTTCGGCCAAAACGGCCTGAATCATCTTTGGCGAGATGACGCCCTTTCCGGAATCGGAGTAGTCGGTTTGCAGCCCGACATATTGGTAGAGCTTTGATTTTCTGCATACCGTGTCGGCGGCGCCGGGCGCTTTGGTGCTGACCGGTTCGTATTCGGCCTCGGCTTCATTCCATTTGGTGACAACCATTGCGGGAATGCGCGAGGGGTTGATGCATTCGGCTTCGGAAAAGGCGACGAGGCCGTCGATGGTTTCGACGTCGCAGTAGACCTTTTCGAAGTCAACGTATTCGCTCTTTGAAAGCAGTTTATCGAGGCGCTGGTTGAGGGTGTGGCATTTGTCGCAGCCCTGTTTACCGAAGACGCGGATTTGAAATTTAGCAGCCATGGTGGGTCTCCAATTAAAAATTAAGAATGGAGAATGAAGAATTGCCGAACTCAGGCGGAGTTGGTCCTTTTATAGAAGCAGGAGCAGCCCATCCATTCTTCATTCTTAAATCTACATTCTTCATTTACTTAGCGGTCACGAGTTGGGGTTCGGTTGTTTCTTCAGCTTCAACGATGTTGTAGCGGCCGGCGTGGCGGGCGAGGAGTTCGCCGTAGCGTTTGGATTTGTTCCAGTTCTGCACTTTGCTGAAATAACCGACGACGCGGGTTTCGCCGACGACTTCGGAGGAACCGCATTCGGGGCAGCTTTCGAGCAGTCCGCGGGTCTGGTGGTGGCAGGAATCGCAGAAGGTGAATTCCGGCGAAACACAGACCTGTGCAGATTGAGTGCGGTGGAATACTTCGGTCATCAGATGCGCGATGGATTCGGCATCCGGGCGCTCTTCGCCGATGAAGCAGTGGGTGATGGCGCCGGATTCGATCATGCTGTGATATTTGGATTGCTCGACAATCCGGTCAACCAGCGAAACATCGGCTTCGGCGGCGAGGTGGATTGAGTTGGTGTAATATTCGGCATCGGCCGGGCCTTTGACGGTTTCTTTCGCTTCATCGGAAAAATAGATGAGGTCGGATTTGGCCAGACGGCGGGCGGCGGATTCAGCGGGGGATTCTTCGAGCGTGAATTTGAGCTTGTATTTTTTCGCCAGTTTTTTGGCTTTTGTGTACATGTGCGCAACGATTTTAAGGCCGAAACGCTGCGCCTGTTTGCTGTCGTGCAGTTCCTGCCCGATGAGGAAGTTCACGGCGTCGTTCACGCCGATCAGACCGAGAATATAGGTGCAGCTTTCGAGGTCTACATAGGGTTTGCCGTCCTGCGCGGTTTTACCGATCTGCCAGAGCGGATAGCCGGGGCCGCTGATCATTTCGGCGGCTTTGGCTTTTTTCTGCAGGTGGGCGTCGACGGAGAGTTCCATCGTACGGTCGAGTTCTTCGAAGAAGTTTTTGAGGACGTCGCCGCCGGTGCGGGAAGCGCGGTAGGCTGCCTGCGGAATATTGATGGTGACGTTCTGGAATCCGCAGAAGCGCATGCTTTCGGGGTGTTTGAGCATCCGGCTGTCGCTGATGGTGGTACGCAGACGGCAGCAGGCGGAAAGGGTGACTTCGTCGCGGTCGAAAATAAAATAGGTCGATCCGTTTTTAGAGGCCAGTTCGCAGGCTTCCTGGAAGATGGCAAACTGGGCGGGATCTTCGAAGGTTTCGTCGGAAACGTGGAAGTCGCATTTCGGGAATTCAAAAATACGGCCGTGGGCGTCTCCTTCGCCGAAAACGTGCAAAAGGGCGCGGCAGAACGCCTGCGCTTCCTGCGTGTAATCGCCGTATGTGACAATCGCTTCGCCGTTTTCTTCGAGCATAGCCTGCACATCGGGGTCGTAAATCGTACCCTCTTTTTCATCGGCCAGTTCGCGCAATACGAGTCGTTTGCCGAGCACGGGGTCTTTGTAATAAAGATCCATCAGCTTGTAACCGGCGGCGTCGGTTGCATTGCGGAGCTCTTCGCTCAGTTCGACAATTCTGCCGTCTTTAAGGCGCAGCTGATAGTGGCCGCCCGGACCGATGGCCGGTACGGCCTTTAGGTAGGAAGGCACTCCGGTGTGGATATTAAAATCAAGGAACAGGGTCTGTCCGCCGCGCGAAAAGGCGTTCTGCGAACCGTTGAAAATGAGTTCCTGCGCAATCTGTTTGAGCTGTGTTTTATCCATTCCGACGAGGAACGGGGCGTAAAGAATGTTGATGTAGGCGATGCCGAGCGCGCCGGCATAGTTGGCCTGCATCGATGCGAGGAAAGTGTTCAAATGGCCGGTCAAAACGGAGGCGGAACGGGCCGGGCTCGAAGAGGTGTTCAGGTTGATCAGCCCGTTGAGGCCGTATTTTTTGACATACTCAATCGAGTGGGAGGAGCAGTAAACACGCGTCGGGTAGCCCAGATCGTGCACGTGGATGGCGCCGGTGTCGTGCGCGCGTTTGACTTCCGGGCTGAAAATGGTGTCGAGCGCCCACTGTTTCAAAACCAGTTCGGCGATACCGAGGTTTACCGCCTCGGGGTTGTTGTTGACGATGTTCGAGTTTTCGGTCGATTTGGTGTACATCAGGTTTTCGATGTAATCCTTCGATACGCGGTAAAGGGAGAGATCGCGCAGTTGATGCGAAAACCCGCGTTCCATCAGTTCATTATTGACCAGTTCGCGGATGAGGGTGGTGTTGATTACGCTCAAATCGGAGGCGATAATCCGGTTTTCAACAGATTTGGCAATGTTGATGGCCAGTTCGACAGAGAGGTCGGTTTTATCGAGAATCTGTTTAACGATGCGTTTGCGGTCCCACGGGAGGTGTACGTTGTGGGAGGAGGATTCAACCAGCAGCAGGCTGGCGTCGGTTACATCGACATTTCCCTCCGCATTCTGCCCGCGGACGCGGATATTACGACGGGCGATTTCGCGCTGTTTGCGGTAGCGTTTATAGGTGGCGACCACGAGCGTTTCACCCTGTTCGGCCAGCGTAATTTCGACGAGATCCTGCACGTCCTCGATTTTCGGGATGCGTTTTCCTTTGTCGTCGGTGTGAACATAAAACTCGCTCTGCGGATTGTTGAGCTGCTGAATGACACGATCCGTTACTTTGGAGGCCAGCCCTTCGTTTTTCGCCGTTTGATGTTTGCGCGCAACGTCCTCAACGGCGCGGTCAATGGCCAGTTCGATTTTCTGCCAGCTGAACGGCACGACGAGCCCTGAGCGTTTTTGAAAGCCGTCAAATACGGCGTTGATCTGCGTTTTCTTTCCGGACATGACTACCCCCTCGTGGTCAAAGATTTATGTGTTATCGCCCTGCTTTTTGTGGTTTAAAACGAAATAGAAGGTATGCAATAGCCTGTATTGCTGTCAAGGGCTTGATACAACATATTGTGGTTTTTATCAAAACAGCCTGGTTTTATTGGGGATTTGCACCGAAGTTTCGCAGTTCAATTAAGAGCGTGAAAAATAGATGGGTTGTGGCGTTGAAAATGCTCCTGAAAAGGCGATACTGATCATGTACAGGAGTGGAATGGAGGGGTTCTTATGATTCCGGAATGGATGAGCTGGATTGATGTCGGATATGTCGTGGTTGCCCTAATGTTTGCGTGGGGCGGTTATCAGCGGGGATTTGCGACGCAGATCGCGCACGTGCTGACTCTGATTACAATCGGGCTGGCGCTGATTTTTGTTTATCCGTTTGTTTTCGACCAGCTCGCGCGCATGTTTCGCAATATGCACGAAACCGTGCTGACCTGGCTGCTGCTGATCTTGCTGGCGGCGCTGACGGTCGGACTCTATCTGCTCTTCACAAAACTGCTGGCCCGCTATTTTAAAGCCAAGCTTTCCGACCGCTCCGACAGCTGGAGCGGGTTCCTTTTCGGTTTCGCGCGCGGCCTGATGATCGGGCTTTTCGCGCTCACATTCTGGGTGATTCTCGGCCCGCCGACGGCGTATGACACCCTGCGGCTGAAATCGAAAGTCGGAAATGTGGTCTGTTACCAGCTCGTTCCGCGTATCCAGCCGCAGCTCACATCACCGGTACTCGAAAGCAAAGTCAAAAAGGTTCAGAACAAACTGCTGCAGCGCGAAGAAGCCGGACTGAAGGAGTAAAGCGGGGTCAATTGCGCTCCGGTTTCCCGATATGCGGCGAATTATTTCGCAGCTTGATATTCCGCAGGAAAAAAAGGCGGGTATCATACCGGGTTGTCGTAACCAGCGTAATAACGGCAAAGGCGATTGCGCCGAGTGTCAGAAAGCCGAGCTTGCAGCAGGAGAACACCAATATCCCGGCAATACTGACAATAAAAAGAATCAGGAAAATGTTCCGGAGCAGGCAGGTATTGTGTTCGAGCCTGTCATGACGGGAACCGTCGAACGCGTCCTCAAGAAAGCGTTCGCCTTTCGCTCCGTCCAGATTTGGCCATTTCGACATATATCAGCCCCCGTTTTTGCGAGTCCCGGGATGCTAAAGAGTTAAGTTCTTTGAATCAATGTAATAGTTCAGTTTTATGACGCCGAAGATTGAGAGCCGAGCGGGGTTCCGCTATCTGTAGGCAATGGCAATGATTCCCAAAGAGACGATCGAAGAGATCCGCGCGCGCTGCAATATTGTGGAGGTGGTCGGCGCCTATCTGCCCGAACTGCGCCGGCGGGGATCGACCTATAAATGCAACTGCCCCTTTCATAAGGAAAAAACACCGTCGTTCACCGTTAATGATGCCCGCCAGATTTTCCACTGTTTCGGCTGCGGGGCAGGGGGCGATGTTTTCCGGTTTGTAATGGACTACGAAAAGGTTGATTTCATCACCGCGGTCAACGTGCTGGCCGAACGCGTCGGGGTGGAAATTAAATATGAAGGCGGCGCGCCCGAAAAGGGAGGAAACAAGGATGTCCTCTTCAAGCTGCACACCGAAGCCGCTGCGTTTTACCACCGGATGCTGCTCGACAGCCCCGAAGGCGCCGAAGCCCGCCGCTACCTCGAAGAGCGCGATCTGCCGCCAAAAATTATTAAGGAATTTCAGATCGGATATGCCCCCAACGGCTGGGATGAACTGCTCACCCGCGCCGTTAAAAAAGGATACACCGCCGAACAGCTCGAAGCCGCCGGATTGGTTGTGCCTTCGGATCGCGGCGGAAAAACAAGCCACTACGACCGTTTCCGAAATCGGGTAATGTTTCCCATCTGCGACCAAATGGGGCGCGTTATCGGCTTCAGCGGGCGCATTATGAACAAGGCCGAAAAAGGGGCCAAATATGTCAACAGCCCCGAAACCCTGCTGTTTCACAAAAACCGGGTGCTTTATGCTTTTGATAAAGCGCGCAAACCCATCGTCGAATCGCGGCAGGCCATTGTCGTTGAAGGGCAGATCGACGCGATCCGCTGCCATCAGGCCGGACTCGGAAATGTCGTTGCATCGCAGGGAACGGCGCTGACCGAAAACCACGCGCGGCTGATCAAACGCTATGCCGACGAAGTGGTGCTCGTGCTCGATGCCGATGCCGCCGGGGTTAAAGCCGCGCTGGCTTCCTCCGAAATATTTATCGCCAACGAACTCAGCGTCCGCGTCGTTACTCTGCCCGAAAAAGAAGACCCCGATTCGCTCATCAAAAAAAGCGGTGCCGACGCGCTCAAAAAGCTGATCGGCGATGCGCAGTCTGCGCTCGATTTTTTAATCGACGCTTTCCGGCAACAGGAAAATATGGAAACCGAAGCCGGCCATATGCGGGTCGTCGAAGCCGTTATCAATTTAATCAACCAATGTCCGTCAGCATCCCGCCGCGATCCGATGATTCATTCCGCCGCCGACCGGTTGAATATTTCGCCCTTGGCTTTGAGTCAGGATTTGCGCCGCGCCCAGCGGCAGCAACGGCCTGTTCCGCCGCGCGACGGCGCCGTACAGAATACCGTCGTCCCGAAGAAAAAATATCCCCGGCAGGAAACCGCCCTGCTCGAACTGCTTGTCCACTATTACGGCGAAGTCCATCCGCTGGTTCACGACTTCCTTCCGCCTTTCCTGCTCACCGACCCGACCTGCAAAAAGCTCGTTGAAATACTGATGCTCGACCCGCCCGAAACACTCACCGGGGCCTTTCACGAGTTCGACGAAGAAACGCAGAAAGTCATCGCGCAGATACAGGTCGAAGAATCGCGCACCATCGACAACGAAACAACCCCCATTGAACTGGCCCAGCGCTATATCCTGCTCTTCTGGAAACGCCACCTCGAACACGAACAGAAGGCCCTCGCTCAACGCACCGATATTTCCAACGAAGAGCGCTTCAAAGAATCCTCCCGGCTGCGCCACGACCTGCTCAAGCTTTCCGGCGACTGGGCCAAAGCCCTCCCAATGCTCGAAACCCGCCTGCATTCCGAAATTGATTTTTAACTTCCGCCGACCGTTGGAGAAAATGAATGCCGCGATGCAGACAATGCCTGTCAAAAATGGAACCGCGCGAGGGTTTATGCCCCGTCTGCGGAATTGAACCCGAAAAACATCGCGCCGATTTAACGCCGCCCGAAATCCGCATTCGTTTTCATGCGCGCGCCATCCGGGCTGTTGCCATGTTTCATTTAGTCGGCGCCTGCCTCGGTATTTTTATGGTGCTGTCTTCCGGGGCGCCGAATGTTCTTTTCATCCTTGCCGCGATCAACCTGCTGCTGGCCTTCGGGCTCGAACGCTATTCCCTCATCGCGTATAAAGCCGCAACCGTTTATTACTTTCTCATCGGAATGGTCAATATCATCTCTATTCAGCGCGGCCCCGAACATGCCCTCGGAATTGTACTCGCGCTGCTCGCCCTCTATCTCGTTGGCAACGGAACCGCAAAGGCTATCTTTGACCGAAGCGCGAATGGGCTGTAATTTAAAATCGGCGGCTGTCGTAAGCCCAGTGCAACAGGGCCTGCCGCTGTTTTGGACGACAGGTGAAATCGCCGCGGGGACAGTTTTTTGTAATCTGCGCGATGTGCCGCGTCATCGCGCGCCAGCGTTTAATCTGCCGAATATCATCTTCGTGGCGGCGGCCCATATAATAGCGGCAATACCACTGAAACCAGCCGCGCGGATCGTCCGGATGAATCCAGTCTTTTTCCATCCAGTAGCTCAGCGGCTTCGATGCATTGACGCCGAAAAAGTTGAGTTGCGGATCGCGCGATCCCGCACTTAGTCTGGCTTTTTTAAACCACGATGCCGGGAATTCATCGCGGCAGTCGGTCATGTATTTCCCGCCGAAGATCCCCATTTCGAGCATTTCCTTCGGCGTCAGCTCGGGGTCAAATTCGGGGTGAAAATTCCGGCCGACCGGTTCGGTCAGCAGGTATCGGTATCCCTGCTGCATCCGGTCGTTAACGATGACTTCTTTGGGCTTCATCACTCTAACAGAAGAACGCAAAGTTCGCGAAGCAACAGCTCCTGATCCTTTGTGTTCTTCGCGACCTTCTGTTAAAACCTACCGCTGTTCCATCGGCGTGTAATCACGCAGCGTTGCACCGGTGTAAATCTGGCGCGGACGGCTGATGCGCAGGCTCTGCACGTGCATTTCGCGCCAGTTGGCAATCCAGCCGGGCATACGGCCGATCGCAAACAGCACGGTGAACATATTTACCGGTATGCCGATGGCGCGCAGGAGAATGCCGCTGTAAAAATCGACGTTCGGGTAGAGGTTGCGCTCAATGAAATATTCCTCCGAACGGGCCATCTCTTCCAGCTCGTAGGCAATGTCCAGCAGCGGATCGGAAATGTTCAGCGCTTTCAGCACGGCATCGACCTGCCCCTTCAGAATCTTGGCGCGCGGATCGAAGCTTTTATAAACGCGGTGTCCGAAGCCCATCAGTTTTTCGGGTGAGTTTTTGTCCTTCGCCTTTTCCACGAAGTCGCGCGGTTTAATGCCCTCTTCATGAATTTTGGTCAGCATCTTGATCACTTCGCAATTAGCCCCGCCATGCAGCGGCCCCCACAGCGCACCGACGCCGGCGGAAACTGCGCTGAACATGCTGGCGTGCGAACTGCCCACCATTCGCACCGTCGAGGTGGAACAGTTCTGCTCGTGGTCGGCGTGCAGAATCAGGAACAGATCGAGCGCGCGTTCAACATCGGGATGCGGTTCATACATATCAAAGGTCTGCGAAAACATCAGGTGGAGAAAATTGCCGCTATAACTGAGGTCGGGACGCGGCGGCATAAACGGTTTGCCCTGCGAGGTGCGATAGGCCCAGGCCGCAATGGCGCGGACTTTAGAAATAATTTTTGCGGCGGGAACCGTGAACTTCGGGCCTTCCGTCGCGGTGGTGAGCAGGTCGGTGTTGTAGCAGGAGAGCACGTTGAGCATCGCGGAAAGGACGGCCATCGGCGGCGCTTTATCCGGAAAACCTTCGAAGTGTCCTTTCATGCCGTAGTGCAGGTAGGATTCATCGGAAATCTGCTTCTCAAACAAAGCCAGCTGTTCCGTTGTCGGCAGTTCGCCGTACAGCACGAGATAGGCGGTTTCCATGAAGGTTGATTTTTCCGCCAGCTCTTCAATGGCATATCCGCGGTAGCGCAGGATGCCTTTTTCACCGTCAATAAAGGTGATGTCCGACGTGCACGAACCGGTGTTTGCATAACCGGGGTCGAGGGTGATTAACCCGGTTTTGGCGCGCAGTTGTGTAATGTCCAGCCCGGTTTCCTCTTCCGTTCCGGTAATCGCATCCAGTTCAATTTCCTTGTCCTGATATTTCAATGTCGCTTTATCACTCATAACGCCTCTCCAATTTATTTACGTAAAGCTTCTTTTACGGTTCTGCCGATATCGGCCGGTGACTCGGAAACCCGTATTCCGCACTCCGCCATCAGTTTCTTTTTTGCCGCAGCCGATTCATCCGCACCGGATACAATCGCACCCGCATGGCCCATACGTCGCCCCGGCGGCGCCGTCTGCCCGGCAATGAAACCAATCACCGGTTTAGTGACGTTGTCCTTTGCAAACCGTGCCGCTTCGATTTCCATCGATCCGCCGATTTCGCCGATCATCACAATGGCCTCCGTCTCCGGATCGTGTTCGAACATTTCGAGCAGCTCCTTCATCGTGGTGCCGATGATCGGATCGCCGCCGATGCCAATACAGGTGGATTGACCGAGTCCTTCTTTCACCAGTTGATCGACTGCTTCATAGGTCAATGTGCCCGATTTTGAAATCACGCCGACCGAGCCCTTTTTTGCAATGAAGCCCGGCATGATTCCAACCTTCGCTTCGTCCGGTGTTAAAATACCCGGGCAATTCGGGCCGATAAAACGCGACCCGGTTTTTTCAACGAAGGCTTTCACTTCAACCATCTGCGCCACCGGAATACCCTCCGTGATGCAGACAATCAGTTCAATGCCGGCCGCCGCCGCTTCCATAATCGCGTCCGCCGCGAAAGAGGGCGGCACAAAAATAAGGGTTACATTCGCGCCGGTTTTTTCCCGCGCTTCCGCGCAGCTGTTGAATACCGGCACTTTGCCCTCCAGCGCGGTCTGCCCACCTTTTCCCGGCGTGACACCGCCGACGACATTACCGCCGTATTCCAGACACTGCCCCGCGTGGAAACTGCCCTCCGAACCGGTAATGCCCTGCACAATAATCTTCGAATCCTTATTCACTAAAATCGCCATAACTCAGTCCTCGTTAACAACCACGGAATACCCAGAATACACGGAAAGTAATCAACAGCTGGTTCCGTGTATTCTGTGTATTCCGTGGTTCATAAATTATGCACCAGCTGCTTCCACCACTTTGTTTGCGGCATCTTCAAAGGAATCCGCGGAGATCAAATCCACATCCGCGTTCGCCAGAATTTCTTTCGCCATTTCAGCATTTGTTCCTGCCAGCCGCACCACCACCGGCACATTCAAATCGAGTTCTTTCAATGCTTCGATGATTCCGTTGGCAATGCGGTCGCACCGGACAATGCCGCCGAAAATATTAACCAGCACCGCTTTCACATTCGGGTCGGAAAGAATGATGCGGAAACCGTTCTTCACCGTTTCAACATTCGCGCCGCCGCCGACATCCAGAAAATTAGCCGGCGATCCGCCGCGCTGTTTAATAATGTCCATCGTCGCCATGGCAAGTCCGGCGCCGTTCACCATACAGCCGACGTTGCCGTCGAGCCGGATATAGTTGAGGTCAAATTTTCCCGCTTCGACTTCCGCCGGATCCTCTTCATCGAGGTCGCGCATGGCGATGACATCGGGGTGCAGATAGAGCGCGTTGGAGTCGAAATTAATTTTGCAGTCCAGCGCAACCAGATCGCCCTGTTCCGTAACCACCAGCGGGTTGATTTCGACGATTGAGCAGTTGCGGGTTTGAAACAGTTTGTAAAGCGCGGTAAACATTTTAACGGCCTGTTTCGCCGTATCGCCATTCAGCCCCAACGCCATTGCGAGGTTGCGCGCCTGAAAAGGCCGTAACCCGAAACCCGGAACGATCCACTCTTTCACGATTTTTTCGGGCGATGTTTTCGCCACCTCTTCAATCTCCATTCCGCCTTCGGATGAAACCATAAACACATCCATCCCTTTGGCGCGGTCGAGCGTGATGGCGACATAAAACTCTTTGGCGATATCCAGCGCCTGCGCCACCATCACTTTTTTAACCCGCCGTCCTTCCGGCCCGGTTTGGTGTGTTACCAGATTCATACCCAAAATGGTTTTTATATTTTCCAGTGCGCTTTCGCGGTCGAGCGAAAACTTAACGCCGCCGCCTTTACCGCGGCCGCCGGCATGAATCTGCGCCTTAATCACAAACCGGTTTGCGCTGAACTCTTTTGCAACCTGATCAACGGCATCCTCGGCATCGTCGAGCGAGTCGATCGTCACCCCATCCTGTACCGGAATGCCGTGGTCTTTCAGCAGCCCCTTCGCCTGATACTCATGAATTTTCATTCCATTCCTTCCATTGAAAAATCATTCAACGCAAAGGACGCTAAGTTCGCGGAGACCCGCAAAGCTTTGCGATGCTTAGTACCCTTTGCGACTTTGCGTTTCATTACTTCCCTTGCGAAAGGGTTGCCTTAATGAATTCCCGGTTTAATCGGGCGATGTTTTTCACGTCGATTCCCTTCGGGCAGGCGACGGCGCATTCGTATTCATTCGAGCAGTTGCCGAAACCCAGTTCGTCCATTTTCGCAACCATGTTTTTCACGCGCTGTGTCCGCTCCGGATGGCCCTGCGGCAGCAGCGCATACTGCGAAACCTTTGCCGCGGTAAACAGCATCGCCGCACCGTTCGGACAGGCCGCCACGCATGCGCCGCAGCCGATACACTCCGCCGCATCCATCGCCGCTTCCGCCAGTTCCTTTTTAATCGGAGTCGTTGAAGCTTCCGGTGCGTTGCCGGTCTTTACGGAAACATAGCCGCCTTCGGCGATGATTTGGTCCAGCCCGCTGCGGTCAACAATCAGGTCTTTAATCACGGGGAACGCTTTTGCGCGGAACGGTTCAATCACAATCGTTTCGCCGTCTTTAAAGTGGCGCATATGCAGCTGGCAAAGCGTTGTGCGTTCGTGTGATCCGTGCGTTTTCCCGTTCACCAGCGAACCGCAGCAGCCGCAGATTCCTTCGCGGCAATCGTGCTCAAAAGCAATCGGCTCCTCTTCGCCTTTCAGCGTGATTTCATCGTTAACCACATCCAGCATTTCGAGGAATGAAGCATCGGTGTCGATACCCTTCGCTTCATAGGTTTTAAACCCGCCCGCTTCGCCGCGTTTCTGCCGCCAGACTTTCAACGTTAGATTGATTTTTTCAGACATGATTTGCCTTTCATCTGGTAGGGCGCTTTCGATGAAAGCGCCGCGGACGGTTCGGCGAACCGTCCCTACCCAATTTTATTTGTACGACCGTTGCGCCAAATGCACTTCTTCAAACTCCAGCGTTTCTTTATGCAGAACCGGCTCTTCGTCCAGTCCCTTGAATTCCCACGCGGCGACATAGCAGAAGTTTTCATCGTCGCGTTTTGCTTCGCCCTCTTCCGTCTGACTCTCTTCGCGGAAGTGGCCGCCGCACGATTCCGGTCGATCCAACGCATCGCGTACCATCAGTTCGGCAAATTCCATAAAGTCAGCCACGCGGTTGGCTTTTTCCAGCGCCTGATTCAAATCGTCGGCGGAGCCGGGCACGTTTACATTTTTCCAAAACTCGGCGCGGATTTGCGGGATCTTTTCGAGCGCCTCTGTCAGCCCCTTTTCGTTACGGGACATACCGCAGTTTTCCCACAGCAGGTGGCCGAGCTCTTTATGGAAATCGTCCACCGTCCGGTTGCCTTTCACGGCGAGCAGTCGGTCGAGTTTGTCTTTGGCCTCTTTTTCCGCTTGGGCAAATGCGTCGTGTCCGGTTGACACCTTTTCAAACTTGTTCGACGCCAGATAGTCGTTGATCGTATTCGGGATCACGAAATATCCGTCGGCGAGACCCTGCATCAGCGCGGAAGCGCCGAGGCGGTTGGCGCCGTGATCGGAAAAGTTGCATTCGCCTAAGGCATAAAGGCCGGGCAGGGTGGTCATTAAATTATAGTCCACCCAGAGGCCGCCCATCGTGTAGTGCACGGCCGGGAAAATCATCATCGGCGTGGTGTAAGGATCTTCGTCGGTGATGCGGTTATACATTTCAAAAAGGTTGCCGTATTTCGCTTCAATGTTTGCTTTGCCCAGCCGCTGGATTGCATCGGCAAAGTCGAGATAAACCGCCTGCCCGGTCGGGCCGACGCCGCGCCCTTCGTCGCACACCTGTTTGGCGTTACGTGAAGCGAGGTCGCGCGGGACGAGATTGCCGAAACTGGGGTATTTGCGTTCGAGATAATAGTCGCGTTCCTCTTCCGGAATCTGATTGGCCGGGCGTTTATCCCCCGCCTTTTTCGGCACCCAGATCCGTCCGTCGTTTCGCAGCGATTCCGACATCAGCGTGAGTTTGGACTGGTATTCGCCGTGCACCGGAATACAGGTCGGATGGATTTGCGTGTAGCAGGGGTTTGCAAAGGCCGCGCCTTTTTTATAGGCCCGCCACGCCGCGCTGGCGTTGCAGTTCATCGCATTCGTTGAAAGGAAAAAAACATTGCCGTATCCGCCGGTTGCCAAAACCACCGCATCGGCTTCGTGGCGGGTCAATTCGCCGGTAATTAAATTGCGGGAAATAATGCCGCGCGCCTGCCCGCCGATCACGACGATATCGATTACTTCGCAGCGGGTGTGCATTTTGACGCCGCCTTTTTTGATCTCTTTCTGCAGCGCGCCGAAAGCACCGAGTAAAAGCTGCTGGCCGGTTTGGCCGCGGGCATAAAAGGTACGCGAAACCTGCGCGCCGCCGAACGAACGGTTATCGAGATAGCCGCCGTATTCGCGCGCAAACGGAATCCCCTGCGCAACGCAGTGGTCGATAATTAAATTTGAACACTCGGCCAGCCGATAAACGTTCGCTTCGCGTGATCTGAAATCGCCGCCTTTTACGGTGTCGTAAAAAAGGCGGTAAATGGAATCGCCGTCGTTCGGATAGTTTTTAGCCGCGTTGATTCCGCCCTGTGCGGCGATGGAGTGCGCGCGGCGCGGCGAATCGGAATAGGTAAAGGCTTCGATTTGATAACCCTGTTCGGAAAGTGTTGCCGCCGCTGATGCGCCGGCCAGCCCGGTTCCAACCACGATGATTTTATGCTTCCGCCGGTTGGCCGGATTTACCAGCTTCACCCTGAATTTGTGGTTGGTCCATTTTTCGGCCATCGGCCCTTCAGGAATTTTGGCGTCCAGTTTCATATCTTTATCCTTAAAACCTTTTAACCACAAAATTCACAGAAAGCACAAAGTAAGAGCACCCGCGTCCAATCTGTTTTTTGTGATCCTTTGTGCATTTTGTGGTTAACTCCTGAAATCGTTATTTAATAAAAGCGACCACCGGGATGATCGCGAACGTGGCGGCCATGCCCCAGCCGATGACGGCGCTGGCCAGTTTGATTTTACTGCCTTCCCGCGGCACATACAGGCCATAGGTCTGCAGCGCGCTTTGCAGCGCGTGGCTGAGGTGCAGACCGACGGCAATCATAAAGCCGACATAAAAAAGGAGGTGAATCGGGTCGCTTTGAAAGCGGCTGAGTACCATCGCGTAAACATCGTAGGTTTCAATTCCGTGCAAGGTGGTTTTGGCCTTTTCGTAAAATTTGAAATCGAGCAGGTGTTTGATGATGAAGATGAAAATCATCACGCCCGAAACCGGCATCAGTTTGGCGGCGAGCGAGCGTTCGGCGGAGGATTTCTGGCTGAGGCGGTGATCGGCCGCCTGCCTGTTTTTAAGTACCAGCCGGACGGCGGTGGCCATATGGACGGAGATCGAGGCAAGCATCAGCAGTTCGATGCCGATGACCACGGGGACGAGCTGGTGCAGGTGGTGGGCGTAGCTGTTGAACAGATCGGGGCCGAAAAGGAACAGCACATTTCCGCCCATATGGGGGACTAAAAAAAGGAGGAACATGACCAGCCCCGAGGTCGCCACCAGCAGTTTTTGGCCGATCGAAGTCATTAGCGTTGTTTTGATGCTCATTACCCGAATTCCCTATTTCAAGGAGTGTGTTATATTTAAAACATGATTATTCCTATAACATATACCTGTATATATAAATCACTTTTCTCGGTTTTCTTTTCCGGTCGCGCAGAATACGGCGGAAATACGCCCGAATCTCCCGAATTCCGGGCATGAGGATAAATACCGGCAAACTGATCATCAAGACGAAACTGGACTGTTTTTGTCCTTTTCTTCTGCGCACAGAAGTTTTCGCCTTATTTTCCCGCGAACGGGTAAAATGGGGTCGATTTCCGGATCAGGCTAACGGAGCCGGATTTGGGCGGCGATTTCGGGCGGGAATTCGGTGATCGGGCAGAGGAGGATATTTTTATAGCTGCATTCGGCGGCTTCGGACTGAATCTGGATCTGTCCGCGGGTTAACGGGGCGCCTTTTCCATCGCGGGCGTTTTCGACCACCATTACAACCTGCCCGTTGACGACGTGAATGCCGGTGTTTCCGATGACGTAGAGATCGAGCGTATTCCATTCGCCGCGGGGCAGGTCGGGTTCGAGGGTGCAGTGAATGTATCCTTTTCCGGGGATATAGGTTTCGCTTACCGGGTCATATTTCGGTGTTTTCCCGTCCATTTTTCCGCGGATATCGGCAGATGGGCCGGCCAGCGGGATAAAATCACCCATGTCCGATTCCTGCACCTGAAATTCGAGGCCCGCTTTCCACGTGTTCCAAAATGCGCCGTGTTCGCCGCGGCAGTGATAGATGATGCCGGAATCGCGTTTGTCGTTGAGGCGGGGTTCCCACTTTTTGTCGCCCCATTTTACCTGTAACTGCAGGTGATAATTTTCAAACTCATCCAGCGTGGTCAGTCCGCCGTAGATTTCGCCGGTAATTTTAAGCACGGTTTCGCCGCCTTCATCGGTAACCGAAAAAACCTTTTTCACGTCGTTATTCAGCCCCAGCGGCGTGCCTTCGTGGACATTGTCCGATTGATAGGTTCCGTCGGGAAGCCCTGTAACCGAGGCGTGGGGGATTCCCATCCAGATTTCAAATTTCGACAGATCTTTATCCAGCAGGTTTTGCCATTCAGCGAAACAGCTGACGGCTGCAATCGAGGCGCACAGTAAAACGGTCTTAAGCATGAGTTTCCCTTTCCGTTTGAATTTGAACGCTATGAAGTAGCCCTTAAACCGGCGCAGTGCAAACCCGAATCCGTTTAAACAGAAAGGCGGGCCGTTAAAGACCCGCCTTTTTTGTTTCCGCGTTAAACGGGGCTATTTAATTTCAACCGTGAATTTTTCCCAGCCGCCGATGGCGGTACGGTTTGCGGCCAGCGGCCAGTCAATGCTGCCGAGGTTTTTGTCGGCGCAGACATATTTGCCGTTTCCGTTGGCTTTAAGGGAGACGGTTCCGTCGGAGTTTGCAACCCACGTGAATTTTTCCCAGGCGCCGATGGCGGTACGGTTTGCGGCCAGATTCCAGTTGGTCACGTCGAGCTGTTTGTCGGCGCAGACATATTTACTGTTGGCTTTGCTTTTCAGCGCAATGAGTCCGCCGCCGGCATCAACCACCGTGAACTGCTGTGCGGTCGCGGTCGATGCGGTACTGTTTGCCATCAGCCGGCGATGCGCATCCGTTGTGGTTGCGTTAACGTAGTTTTTGCTGCCGGAGGATTTGAGCGCAATGGTTTTGCCGATCGGTGCTTCGGTTGTTCCGCCGCTTTCCTTAGGCGAAAGCATTGATTCCGTTTTAAATAGGGGTAAAGTCGGGCGCAGTATGGATTTCGGGGAAAAAGTTTTAGCGGGGCGGATTTTGGCGGCGGTTGGCGGAGTGCTGTTTTTGGTGCTGACCGGCTGCAGCAGCGTGCCGGAGCGGGAGCTGGAAAATGCGTTCCGGTACCAGCGGCTGAAAAAGTATGAAATCGTCGAAGCCGACCCGATCCGTTCGGAATATCAGACCCTTGCGGACAAAGCGTGGGAAAACCGGGAAAAGGGTTCGACGGCGGAATATGTCAGTATTCTTGAGCTGGGCGATGACGCGCTGCTGGCCCGCATTCACCTGATTCGCGCGGCAAAGCGGTCGATCGATATTCAGACCTTTATCTGGAAAAACGACCCGACGAGCCGGTTTGTTTTTGATGAGTTAATTAAGGCGGCGGAGCGCGGAGTGCTGGTGCGGATTCTGATCGATGCGCTGAATATGCCGGCCGACCCCGCGACGTTAGCGAAGATGGCGCGGTCGCACCGTAATTTGGAAATCGCGCTGTATAAACCGCTGAACGAAACTCTGGAAGTCGGGCGGATCGGGTTTTGGCAAAGCCTGATTTTCAAGACCCGGAAAATGAACCGGCGGATGCACAATAAGCTGCTGCTGGCCGACGGGCGGGTCGGGATTGCCGGCGGGCGGAATTATGAGGGGAAATATTACGACCGCAATGCGAGCTTCCTCTTCCGCGACCGCGATGTGGTGGTGGCCGGGCCGGCCGTGACCGATATGCAGGAATCGTTCGAGCTCTTTTGGCAGGATAGACACGCCGTATTCCTCACCCAACTCGAAGATGTGCAGGCTGAATTTGAAAAACTGCACAACGGAACCCGCCGTTTTTCCGAACCGGCCGACCGGTGGATGTTTGAAGAGATTGACCGGCAGGCCTCGGAATATTCCCTCGCCGGCCTGCGCCCCTCGCTGCGGGTTTTTGAGGCCGACCGGGTGAAATTTATTTATGACTCCCCGCGTAAATTCAAAGGCCCGAAAGCGCAGATGGATTTCGACGAATGGTTCAAAATGATTCTCGGAACGGGGCAGCAGCGGCTGGTTTATCAAACCCCGTATCTGATTTACAGCCGCAGCCAGCGCCGCGGCTTCAAAAACATCCGCAAAAAACACCCCGATTTCAGAATCATCGCCTCCAGCAACAGCCTCGCCGCCGCCGACCATATTCATGTTTATGCGCTCTCCTTCAAGCACCGCAAAGAGCTCTATAAAAAAACCGGCATCGATATTTATGAATCCAAACCCTATCCCGGCGACCAGCACGACTATATTTACGGCCTGAGCAACACCGTCGAACGCGCGATCAAAGAAGCCGGAATTCAAAACAGGGCGGATGTGCAGGATTTCAACCGCGCCGGCCCGCGCCTCTGCATACACGCCAAATCCTTTGTGCTCGATGGCAAAATCGCGCTGATCGGTTCGCATAATTTTGACCCCCGCTCCGCCAAACTGAATACCGAATGCGGCGTGTTTATCGGCGACGAAGAAGTTGCGCGCGAACTCGAAGCCAGAATTTTAAACGCCTGCGAACCGCAAAACGCGTGGACCGTCAGCCGCGGGCCGACCACCCCGATTATCTCCCATTTCAGCGGGTTGATCGGAGCCATTTCAACGGCGCTGCCGGTGTTTGACGTCTGGCCCTACCGCTACACCACCAACTATGAACTCAAACCCGGCTGCCTGCCGCTGCCTCCGCGCGACCCCAATTTCCAGGATAATTATACCGATGTCGGATATTTCCCTGAAGTGACGGACTCCTCAACGGTCATTCAGACCCGGCTGCTCAAAGGCTTTCTCGGCTGGGCCCGCCCGTTCATGTAATCCGGAGTGCTGCGCCATGAACCTGTTCGACTGCCATAACCATATTCAGGATGAGCGCCTTTGGCCGGAAATTGAGGCCGTAATGGCGCGCGCAAAAATGGCCGGTGTTTCAGCGATGGGGGTTAAAGGCTGCCGCGAAAACGATTGGCCGCGCGTGGTTGAACTCGCCGCAAAATTCACCGGTATTTATCCCTCCTTCGGACTGCATCCGTGGTTTGTTGCGGAGCGTTCCGACCGCTGGCTCGAAACACTCGAAGAGCTCCTTTTTAAACACCCCGAAGCCGCCGTCGGCGAAATCGGGATCGATCACGCGATCAGCGAGCGCAATGACGAAGAACAGGAAGCTGTATTTCTGGCTCAACTGGAAATTGCCCGGCGTTTAAACCGCCCCGTTTCCATCCACTGCCGACAGGCGTGG
>QKFE01000247.1 GCA_003252225.1 Kiritimatiellales bacterium
TCCATTTGCCGTCGGGCATACTGGAGTGCACCATAATTTCGGGAAGCGCGCCGGCGACTAAAGCGTGGATGGCTTCGGGTACAAAGGCGGAAACCAGCCCGGCGCCGGAACGCAGCGCCGCCGTTGACGCCATCGTGATCGCGCCGCTGAACCCTTTCGATCCGCCGATACAGAGTACATGCCCGAACGAACCTTTATGCGCATCGCGCGGGCGGCGGGGAAAAAGCGGGGCAAGATCCGAAGGGTGAATCAGCTCCTTTTCGGAATCCCCGGCAATTTCATCGATGTATTCCCCGGGAATTCCGAGATCGACCACTTCGAGATTGCCGACGAAATCAATATTTTCCGGTTCGAGGCATTCGGATTTCGGCAGCCCCATTGTAACGGTCAGATCGGCGCGGACAGACATCGCGGAAGGGACATCGATAGCGACAATTAAGGCGCGGTCGGCCTGCATATCCACAAACCGGATTGCGTCGGCGATAATGCCGCGCGGTTCGCCGGATACT
This sequence comes from Kiritimatiellales bacterium, assembly GCA_003252225.1. Taxonomy (GTDB): domain Bacteria; phylum Verrucomicrobiota; class Kiritimatiellia; order Kiritimatiellales; family Pontiellaceae; genus Pontiella. The sequence continues at coordinate 510 of QKFE01000247.1, forward strand.
CCCGTTCCCAAAAGGCCGTCAATTATGATTTCGGCATCGGTTCCGCACGCCGAAACATGCTGCCACTGTTCCGCTGTTTCCAGCTGCTCAACCGGAACACCGGCCTTTTTCATCAGCCTGAAATGGGTGAGCGCATCGCCGGTTAGTTTTTTTTCACTCCCGGCCAGCCAGCATTCGACCGGCCATTCGGCTTCAAACAGAATACGGGCCGCAACGAAGGCATCGCCGCCGTTATTCCCGCATCCGGCGACAAACAAAACGGGAGAATCTTCGAGCTGATGATTTCCGGCTAATCGGCGGATGGCCGCGACCAGCCCTTCCCCGGCGGTCAGCATCAGTTCTTCGCCGGGAATTCCGAACGCTTCAATCGTCCGGCGATCCAGCTCGCGCATTTCTTCTGGGGAGACAGTTTTCATGGCAGGAGTTATTAAGTTTTAAGTGTTAAGTCCCGCTTACGGGAAACTCCGCTTTCGCGCTTATACTTAAGCACTTAAAACCTGAAACTTAACCCTATTCTATCCCTCATAATCCTGTATCCCCTCGAGCATGTCTTTCACGGCCTGTTCGAGGCCGACAAAAACAGAGCGGCAGATGATGCTGTGGCCGATATTGAGGGTGTCGAGGTGCGGAATGCAGAGAATACCGCCGAGATTTTCGCGGGTAATTCCGTGACCGGCATTCACTTTCAGGCCGAGTTCGTGGGCATAATCGGCGCCGCGGATCAGCTGTTCAATCAGCACAGCGCGGTCGTTCGGCTCGGCATTACAATATGGGCCGGTATGCAGTTCAACGGTCGGCGCACCGATATCTTTACAGGCCGCCAGCGTCATTTCATCGGCATCGACAAAGAGGCTGACTTCAATACCGGCCTCGGTCAGACACCGCACGGTCGACCGGATTGACTCAAAATGGCCGACCACATCGAGCCCGCCTTCGGTGGTCAGTTCCTTTCTTTTTTCGGGAACCAGACAGACCTCGGTCGGTTTAACAGAAAGGGCGATTTCAACGATCGATTCAACGTTCGCCATTTCAAGGTTGAGCGGCAACGGCTGGAGTTCTTTGAGCCGGAAAATATCATCGTCCTGAATATGCCGCCGATCCTCGCGCAGGTGGGCGGTGATTCCGTGCGCGCCCGCCCGGGCACACAATATGGCTGCATCCAGCGGGTCAGGATAAACCGTGCCGCGCGCCTGACGCAGGGTTGCAACATGATCAATGTTAACGCCTAGTTTCATAACTCATCCTCCGGCCCTACGCCTGAACTGACTTGATGTTTCGCAGGGGTTTTGAAGGAACCTTATCATGGATTCCGGGATCGTAAACCGCATAAGCGCGAATATCATTCATCCGGCTGTGGTCGAGCACTTTCTGCCCGGCGGTATAAAGATGGTGCAGATTACGGCCGTGGTCGGGATAGGCGGCCACGCCCAGCGTGATGGTGGTTTTCAGTTTTTTCTTCCCCGATTCAATCTGCGTCTGCTGCACCAGCGTACTGATCCGTTTGCCGATAATTTCAGCCTCTTCGAGCGAACACTGGGACAAAACCAGAAAAGCATGTTTTTCGTGGCGGCCGATCAAATCGTCAGCCCGGAGGTTGTCCTGCAAAACTTTACTCACCCCGGCGAGAATATCGTCCGCAGCATCCTCTCCGTGAATGCGTTCGATGTGCTCCATATTGTTCACCCCGACGCAGAACAAGGCCGCCTTCTGTTTTTTCCGCCGGTATTCGCTCATCAGGCGCTGCATATATGCCGAAATCGCCGACGCTTTCAATACTCCCGTCAGTTCATCGAGCATCGCGTTTTTACGCCGGTCTTTCCACTTTCCGGATACCTCTTCGTCATCCTCAAAATCAAACGCCGCCGCCTCGGAAATCCCGGTATCCGCTTCCTCCGCGGAAACGGTTTCTTCGGCCGCAGCATCCGCTTCTTCCTCTTCGTCTTCGTCCACATTGACAATTTCGGGCAGGATAATCGGATCTTCGGCCGTGGTCTGCTCCAGACCCTGAATGGCCACGCCGGTCAACTCTTTACCGCTTAATCCGTGTCCGGGATAGGAAGCAATACCAACCCGCAGAAGATCCCCACACTGCTCCGCGACCTCGCCGGTAATCCGCCGGAGAATTCCCACCGAATCATCCGGTTCCGCTTCGGTGAAAAGCGCGACCGTCCGCTCGTCAAAAACACAGGTGATATCCCCGCGCCGCGCCGCCTTTTTCACGGCATTCACCAGCGGGTCATCCATCCGCACCTGAACACCGGGCCTGACGGAACGGATCAGCGAAATAGAAAAGGAGGTATTGCGCCGCGCGCAGCCGGCCAGATAGCGCGCCATCTGTACGCGCAGGATCTCTTCGGGCGTCGCCCCCATATCTTCGGGATTCGTGTCTTCAGCCATTTGAACAATGTGCTGAAAACGGTAATAGCTGGCCACCGCCGTAATCGCAACAAATGAAACCACGACTGCGGCAAGTGCGCCGAAAGCCCCGGTCAATAAATCAAACTGAGCCGCAAGAGTAGGAATGAACAACTGCATTGGAAAGCAAAGGTGCGGCCTTCAGCCGCACCGGGAAACTTAGTAGATTGCGAACACCGCCCGCCGATTGGACCGCCAGGCCGCTTCGTCGTGGCCCATATTTTCGGGCATCTCTTCGCCCAGACTTTTCGTCTGAATAGCGGATGGATTAACGCCGAGGCTGATGAGAAAGTCGCGAACAGCCAGCGCACGGCGTTCGCCCAGCGCAAGGTTGTATTCGCGGCTTCCGCGCTCATCGGTGTGGCCTTCAATAATTACACCCTGCCCTTTGCCCTTTTTCAGGTGCTGTGCAACCTGCTCCACTTTACCGGCTTCTTCCGGGTTTACCTGCGAGCTGTCGTAGGCGAAATAAACCGGCGGGAAAAGGCTGCGGTCGCCATCCATCGGGAGGCCGTCGTTAAATCCGCCATCCAGCGGAACATCGCCGATCAGCGGATCGCCGATCATGCCGGAGGAACCGTACATATCGACATTGTTCTTATTTTTTGAACGGCAGCCGCTCATCATCACTAAAGAACCGGCCATTGCGATAAACAGGAACCACTTCATAAATTTCTTCGTCATAATACTTTTAACCCCATTTTTCGTTAAGGAGAACAAGCCGGTGAATACCAATCTCCCGAGCCTGAAATCAAAGCTACAGGAGAATCTTTCAGCGTGTCAAGGAGGTAGATGGCTGAACGGTAGCTTGCGGTTCGCGAACAGACAATATGCCGTCCGTCCGGCGCCCAGCACGGATCTTCATAGTCCGCCCAGTCTGTATCCAGCACCCGCTGCGTGCGGGCGCGCGGATCGGCCACGACGACGCGGTATTTCCCGCCGACGCGGCTGCAATAGGTAATCAGTCCGTTTTTTCCCCAGTCCGGCGCAACGTTTTCGGTGCCCGAGCTGCTCAGCCGTTTCGGCGTCCCGCCGTTTCTCGAAATGATGTAAATATGCGGCCGCCCCGTCTCATCCGAAACATAGACCAGATAGTTGCCGTCCGGCGACCAGCACGGGCTGGCCTCCACCTTTTTCGTCCGGGTCAGGCGCTGCAACTGTCCGCTTCGGAGGCTTTTTATATAGAGTTCCGGGTTTCCGTCGCGCGAAAGGATAACCGCCATTGAGCTCCCGTCCGGCGAAACCATGCCCCCCGAATTCAGCCCCTTGTAATTGGAAACCGGCCGTCCTTGTCCGGTCATGTATACATTCGGGTATCCGGCCTTATGCGAGGTGTACGTGATATTTTTCCCGTCCGGCGTCCATTTCGGCCCGACCACAATACTGTTATCTTTTGTAATCTGCTGGCCGTTCCCGCCATCAATATCGAAAACATAAAGCTCTTTGCGCCCGGTACGGGTTCCGACCACCGCCAGCTTCGCCTGCGCCATTCCCGGCTTCCCCGTCACCGCCAAAAGAATTTCATCCGCCACCTGATGCGCCAGTTTCCGCGCCAGATTCGCCGCCGGGCTGTACGATTTGCCCATCATCCGCTGCCGGTTGGACGCTTTATAAACCGAAACCTCCGCCTTCATCTGCGAAGCATTTCCGGCCACCTGCCCAACCACCGCGATTTCCGCACCCTGCGACGTCACCGTAAAATAGCCCGACCGGTTTAAATCCGCTTTCAGGACACTCAGAAAGGTTTGCGACGCCGAATCCGAACCCGACCGAAACTGCGCAAAACTGATCCCGATCTTTCCGTCGCCGCCCTTTCGAACCACCACCTGTTGCGCCAACGTCGCCGACGCCGCAAACAGCGCGCATCCCGCAATAAAATTCCGCCTCATTTCAATCCTCCAAAAAGCCTGCTAATTATCCTTTGTAAACGTCACCTCAACATAATCGTACGGATAATCCGAAGGCGGCGCCGGCAGCGTTGAAACCGCATTCACCGCATCCATCACCGTTGTATCAAACGCCGCGTTGCCTGACCCGCTAATTGGCACTCTTTTTACAACCTGCCCGTTTTTCAGAATATGAATCCGCACCGTCATCGAAGTCCCTGTCGCCGCCGTCACCGGCGGAACCCAGCGACCGTACAGCGCATTCATCACCCGCACATAATAGTCGTTAAACTGCCCCGGTGTGCCGAGCGAAGTCCGGCTCGACTGCACCCCCGCAAGCGCCTTCGAAATTTCGCTCGCACTCACCGCCGGCTTGGTCGGCTTCGGCTCGATTTTTTTTCCGATCTTAATATCCTTCGGATCGACCGGTTTCCATTCCGGCTTTTCCGGTTCGGGCGGTTTCGGCTTCGGTTCTTCCGGTTTTTTCAGCTTCGGCGGTTCGACCTTTTTCGGCGGCTCAATCTTCTTTTTCACCGGTTCCGGAATCGGAGTCGGTTCCGGAATATCGTTCTGCGGAGGGGGGGGGGCGGGGGGGGGAGGATCCGGCTCCGCCAGGGGGGGGGGGAGGTTCCGGCTCCGCCAGCTGCGAAACCGTCTCCACCTCCACCTGCGGGGCGGGAGCACCGAATTCAATAAAGGTCACAATCTCCTGCTTCGGCTTCGGTCGGAAACAGCCCTTGAGCATCGGGAAAACCGTCAACCCGGCAACCACCGCAACGTGAATGCCGAAAACCCGGTAACTGACTCTGCGCTCAAATGCGTTCACGCCTACTGCTCCGCCTCCGTCACCAGCGCCATGCGGGTGATATTTGCGCCGTGCAGCACCCGCATAATTTCAACCACCTCGCCATAGGGCAGCGTCTGATCCGCCCGCACATAAATCGTTGTATTCGGCTCATTCGCCCCGATATCCGCCATCGCCGCCTTCAGCTCCTCTTTCGAAACCGGCACATCGTCCAAATACAACTGCCGCTCCAGATTCAGGCTGATCGACCGCGTTTCCGACTCCATCATATCCGCCGCTTTTCCCTTCGGCAGATTGATCGCAATCCCCTGCTCAATCAGCGGGAACGTGATGATAAACGTAATCAGCAGAATAAACGTCAGGTCCATCAGCGGCGTCATGTTGATGTCGCTGATCTGCCCCAATGAAACTAAACTTGTTCTTCGTGCCATGTTTTTCAGTTTTAAGTTTTAAGTGTTAAGTTGTTAAGCCGGATTCCCTAATGCCCGTTGCCTTCTCCTACGCTTCAATGACGTAATTGTTTTGAATGGCGGAAATAAACTCCTGCGCAAAGTTATCCATCTGCACCGAAATACGGCGGATTTTCGCGGAGAGCGTGTTGTAGCCGATCATGGACGGCAGCGCGACCAGCAGGCCGACAATCGTGGTGAGCAGTGCGCCCGAAATACCCGGCGCCACCGCCGACAACGCCGCCGAACCGGATTGAGCCATACCGGCGAACGCGTCCATTACCCCCCAAACCGTTCCGAGCAGTCCGAGGAACGGCGCGGCACTGACTGCTGTCGCCAGCATTCCCATCTGCGATTCCAAATTAAGGGCTTCATCGGCGACATTCCGGTCAACCACGGCCCGCAGCGTTTCGAGCTGATTGAGGCTCAGCCGACGGTGCATTTCCGAAGTAAGCCCGCCCATCAGCAGATCTTCCGGATCGACTCCGTGGGCATGCAGTTCACCGCCGAGCGCTTTACAGCCGGCTTTATAAATGGTGTTCAGCGGCGAGCCGGGATAATCCTCCCGTTTGGTAAACAGCGCCGTCGGGTTGCGTTCCGAACGGAATGCAGAAAGAAAATCCGCCGTCGTCCGGCTGGCAAATTTCAGCTGAACCCATTTGGTCCACATAATCGTCCAGGCCACGGCCGAACCGAGGAAAAGCAGGATCACAATCGCTTTGCCCGGAAAGGTACTGTCCCAAAACGCGGAAGCAATATCGGCAACGGGCAGTGAATTCAAAATTGAGTCGGTTAAAAACATAACTGGAAATATCCCCCTTCAAGGTGAATGAAAAACGGCTCCACCAAACATATTTCCGCCCCCGCGAAAAGCAATGGAAAAAATGACCAACCTCCGGAAACCGGCCGCCGAAAACCTTCATCTCACAATTCAATCTTCGCCTGCTCTTTTATTCGTTTACACATTGACCCCCATCGGCGAAGGATTTAAAAACTTTGCATTTCATGCAAGGGGCATGGAGCTAACGAATAAAGGAGTGTTACCATGGCAGTAATCGACTTCGGCGGCGTGAAAGAAACCGTCGTGATGCGTAAAGAGTTCACCCTCGCCACAGCCCGCAAGGTGCTGAAAAACGAGACCATCGCCATCATCGGCTACGGCGTACAGGGCCCCGCTCAGGCGCTCAACCTGCGCGATAACGGCTTCAACGTCATCGTCGGCCAGTCCAAACAATTCATGCAAGACTGGAACCGCGCGAAGAAGGACGGATTCAAACCCGGCGAAACCCTCTTTGAAATCGAAGAGGCAGTGCAGAAAGCCACTATCGTCCAATACCTGCTCTCCGACGCCGCGCAGAAAATCTGCTGGCCGCTGGTTAAAAAGAATCTCAACGAAGGCGATGCCCTCTATTTCTCCCACGGCTTCTCGATTGTGTACAACGACCTCACCAACGTGGTTCCGCCGGAAAACGTCGACGTAATTCTGGTTGCGCCGAAAGGCTCCGGGCTGAACGTTCGCCGTAATTTCCTCAGCGGCGCCGGCATCAACTCCAGCTTCGCCGTACATCAGGATTTCACCGGCAAAGCCGAAGAGCGCTGCATCGCGCTCGGCATCGGCATCGGTTCCGGTTATCTCTTCCCCACCACCTTCGAAAAGGAGGTCACTTCCGACCTCGTCGGCGAACGCGGAATTTTAATGGGCGCGTTGGCCGGTGTGATGGAAGCGCAATATGACGTGCTCCGTAAAAACGGACACAGCCCTTCCGAAGCCTTCAACGAAACCGTTGAAGAACTGACTCAAAGCTTGATTCGTTTGGTCGACGAAAACGGAATGGACTGGATGTTCTCCAACTGTTCCGCCACCGCGCAGCGCGGCGCACTTGACTGGGCCCCGAAATTCAAAAAAGCCACATTGCCCGTTTTCAACGACCTCTATAAAGCGGTGAAAAACAAAGACGAAGCCAAGCGTGTGTTGAAAGTCTGCGGCGCGAAAAACTACAAAGAGCGCCTCGACAAAGAACTCAAAGCCATCCACGACTCCGAAATGTGGAAAGCCGGTGAAGCTTCCCGCAACCTGCGCCCGAAAGGCAAAGCCCAGGAAATCACCAAAGGCACCAAAGGCGTCGGCGGCCGTTCCGGCAACTAAATGAAAAAACCTTACACAGGGCCGCGAAGCCTCAGAGAATTTTAAATGCAGCTTCGTGACTTTGTGAGGATAATGAGGTCGGGTTCGCCCGGCCTTTTTTTCGCTTTGTTTTCCACTCTTGACCCTCGTCAAGGAACGGTTCGGCGGGGTATGCCATTCTATCGCCACCATTTGAGACAAGGAGACAGGTATGAAACGGAAAATTATCGAAATCGACGAAGCGCTTTGCAACGGCTGCGGGGAATGCATTATCGGCTGCGCCGAAGGCGCACTGCAACTGATTGACGGAAAAGCCAGGCTGGTGAAAGAGGATTTCTGCGACGGGTTCGGTGACTGTATCGGCACCTGCCCGACCGGCGCGCTGAAAATTGTGGAGCGCGATGCCGCCGCATTTGATGAAAAAGCCACCCTTGAACATGTCCGGAAAACCGGAGGAGAAGAAGCGGTGAAACGGATGCTTGATGCCGCCGAAGTACACGAAGCAAAACAGAAACCTGCCGGCGGCGGATGCCCCGGACTGCAACTGCGGTTTGGAAACAAAAAAGAAGAAAAGCCAAAAGCCGCCGAAACAACGGTTTCCGGACAGGTGATCCGTTCGGATCTCGACAAGTGGCCGATCCAGCTGCATTTGGTTCCGCCGAAAGCCCCGTTTTTTGAAGGAAAGGAACTGGTTGTGCTCAGTACCTGCTCCCCGGTTGCCTCGCCCGACGTACACTGGCGTTTTGTCCGCGGCCGTTCGCTGGTAGTGGCCTGCCCGAAACTTGACCGAACGGAAGGCTATGTTGAAAAACTCGCCGGGATTATGGCGCAAAACAATATCCCGAAAATCATCATCGTCCGGATGAGCGTTCCCTGCTGCGGCGGACTGACCGCTATCACCCGGCAGGCCCACGCCGCCAGCGGCCGGACGGATTTAGTGATTGAGGAAGTCACCATCGGCCTCGACGGTGAACTGCTGAAAACCGAGAAAATCGCCGGTTAAAAATTTCCCGCGATAAGTTTTCTCACGGAGCCACGAAGACACAGAGATTTCGTGGCTTTGTGGCTTAGTGAGAGATGAAATCTTGCTGGTCAGATCGACCGGCATTCGCGGCGGCGTTTGCGTTCCTTTTTGGAGAAGGCCGGGTCGGGGCGCTGCCAGAGATGGGTGAACTGGTAGCGCGCAAAGGCGGCGATCAGCAGTGCCCCGGAAAAGGCCAGCGTAATCATGCCGGACATTAAGAATAACTGTTTATCGGTCTCGCCCGATTCCGCCATTTTATAGAAGTGAAACGTGGCGAGTGCGCCGAAAAACATGACCGTCACCGCGCCGATCAGCGCGGGATAAGCCGGACGATGCCTGTACATTTGCGGTCCCATCGAGAAATCCTTGTTTACTTAAAGATTCACCAAAGCGCATGTTATTAGGCAGAAAAACTGTTCAGAAAAGAGGGATCAGGTTTTGGAGCGGGCCATCTGCAAATCCGCCTTTTTCACACGCACCTGAAGCCAACCACCCTGCTCGTCGTCAAAGATACTCAGCTCCAGTCCACCGCTCTTTTCTTCGAAGGCATAAAACCACGGATTGGTTCCGCTGTAGAGTTCGAGCCTCTTTTTATCCGGGTCTATCTTTTTAATGCAGATATTGCGTTTCCGCCGCGCTTCGCCGCCGGGGTTGAAGTAGTCAAGCCGGACGGTGTACCCATCAAACTGAATCCGGCAGGTATAAGGAACCTGTTCGTCCGAGTGCCAGATTCCCTGCATTTTCCGGAGATCAGGAGGTAGTCCGACCGATAGGGCAGAGCTGGCCGGTTCTGCAATGCGTCTTTCTTTGCAACCTGCTACGAGCAGAAGAACCGCACCCAGCGAAAGAGATATAAGCAATTCCGAATTCATTTTTCAAAATCATTCCTATTTTTGAAATCCTTTAAATAAGTGTATACGACTTGTTTTGTAATGCAACGGTTTTTATCGACCGGGGCAGAGTGTTTCCAGTTGGGATTGACCAACCGGGGATTTCTGTTGATGAACAGAGTTTTTGCGGTGACAGTCCCGGTTGCCCGCAGTGCCGCGCCGCTTCCGGTTGAACCGGTTTCCGTCCGCTATCCCCGAAACACGGCAAAAACCGAGGCGCAAACTTCCAATGGCCGCAACCGTTCTGCTATTCTTTTCCAATGCGCGAAAAACCCGTCATTCAAATGCTGCCCGATCAGGTGATCAACAAGATTGCCGCCGGGGAAGTGGTCGAACGCCCGGCGTCGGTGATGAAAGAGCTGTTTGAAAATTCGCTCGATGCCGGAGCGACACAGATTGACGTGGAAGTGATTCGCGGCGGACAGCAGCTGATTTCGATCACCGACAACGGCTGCGGGATGGATCGCGATCAGGCGCTACTTTCGATTGAGCGGCACGCGACGAGTAAAATCCGGACGGAGGCCGATATTGAAAATATTCACACGATGGGTTTCCGCGGCGAAGCATTGGCGGCGATTTCGTCGGTTTCGCGCTTTACGCTGATTACCCGCCCGGCGGAGGAACTGGCCGGGACAGAAATACAGATTGCAGGCGGAAAATTTATCAGCTGCGAAGATATCGGCTGCCCGGTCGGAACCCGGATTGAAATCCGCAACCTCTTTTTCAATGTGCCGGCACGGCGCAAATTTTTGCGGGCGGAACAGACGGAACTTTCGCATATCCGGCAGCTTTTTCTGGTGATGGCGCTGGCGCACCCGGAAATTGGAATGAGCCTGAAAGTGGACGACCGGATGGTCTACCAGCTGCCGCAGTCGGGCAAAATGGAGGATCGGATCACCGAACTGTACAACACCGGCTTTTTTGAGCAGCTCCTGCCGATTGAATATTCGGATGCTGACTATTCGATTTCCGGTTACGCCGGTCTTCCGCAGACAGGCCGAAAAGACCGGCAGGATCAGTATATTTTTGTAAACGGCCGCCCTGCTGCCGCGCCGGTGGTTTTCCACGCGCTGAACGAGGCGTATCATTCGCTGATTTCCAGAGGTAAATATCCGGCAGTTTTCCTGTTCATTGAAATGGAGCCGTCTTTGGTGGACGTGAATGTGCACCCGACGAAAAAGGAGGTTCGTTTCCGCAAACCGACCCAGCTACGCGATGCAATTGTCGCGGCGCTGTCGAAAGCGCTCTCTTTTGGAGATGCGGGATTCGGGGTGCAGGATACAGGATGCAGGACGCAGGATGCGGGGCCTGAAATTGAGTCGGACGGCGAAGGGATTGAATTACCCTCCCCTCTCCCCCGCGCCCCCTCTCCCCCTCCGACTCCCATTCGGCCCAAGTTTGAAATGCAGGGACAAATGGACGAAATACTGGTTCGCCCGAATCTGGTTGGAAAGAAGCAGGGGGCTGGGAGCAGGGAGCGGGGAGCAGGGAGCGGGGGGCATGTATCCCAAAACCCGCATCCTGCATCCCGTATCCCGAATCCCGAATCCGCCCCGACTCCGGCGAGTCCGTGGGGCTGGTGCCGGATTGTCGGGCAGCTGGGCGGTAATTATGTCGTACTGGAAACGGAGGACGGCTACGTTTTGATGGAGCCGCGGGCGGCGCACGAGCGGGTGCTGTTTGAAAAATTTATGGCGGCGGCGCATAAACACGCGATGCCGAAACAGGGGCTGCTGGCGCCGGAAACGGTGGAACTGCTGCCGTCGGATGCGCTGATTGTGCGGAATCATCTGGATATTTTGCAGGAGCTGGGTTTCGGGGTGTCGGAGTTTGGCGGCGATACGTTTCTAGTGGATGCGCTGCCGGTTTATGTGCAGGACAATCCGGCGGAATCGCTGCTGGTTGAAATTGCCCGGGAATTGGAAAAGGCGGGCAAAAAACGGGGCGCGCGCGAATTGGTGCAGGAGCAGATTGCAAAAACCGCCTGCCAAATGGCGGTGCGGACAAAGGATCAGCTTTCGGATGCGGCGATTGAAAAACTGGTCGCGGATCTGGCGAAAACGGAAATGCCCTATACTTCGCCGCGCGGCCGACCCACCCTGATTTATACCAGTTTCACAGAACTCGACCGCAAATTCAGCCGGGAATAAAACTCCGCCAACTCAAAATAGGTTGATTTTGCGGGCGAGGCGGAAACGGTGACGTCCGTCGGAAACCAGCTGGGTGAAATGTTCGCGGGCTTTGGCATAGCGATCCAGCGCATCAACAGAAGCCGAAGCGGCATATTCCGACTTAATCAGTTCAAAGGGTTCTTCGGCCAGTTTGAGGGTGTTGTGAATGGAACGGACGATGTCGTTTGCGCGGCGCTGGTACTCTTCAGCCTGCAGGGCAATCGAAGCCTGATTTGAACCGAGAAAACTGAAAAAGGACTGGTCGTCGTTTTCGACCATTCCTTTGAGGTTGATCATCGAAAGAACGGCTTTCACGTTTCCGGCCAGCAGGTTGATGAAGCGGGCGAACTGTTCGTCCTTTTCGTTTTTGCCCTCTTCGCGGATGGAAAAGCGGGCGTGCTGGCGGGCGACGCGGAGCAGGAAAAGGATTTCTTCGTAAACTTCGGTCCGGATTTCATAAAGGGCGGCCTGCTGCTGCGCGGTCAGAAGGGCGATGGCCTGTTCAAAATAAACATCGCGCCGAGCCAGATGAACAGGGCGGTTTTGTTTGAAATGGTTAATCGCCTTCACATTCAAAACGATGACCCATTACGGCGGTAATTCCGAGCGAATAATCTGCTTTTTAGGCCATCGTCT